>JAGOIO010000077.1 GCA_017995595.1 bacterium
ACTCACCATTTTCTGAATTTTCTAAATCTTCAACTTTTACAATATACGGATTTTTCATTAAATTCCTCTTTAAACGTACTGCTCGTCTTGCATTGCAACTGCTGATATTTGACTTGCAGGTACACAAAATCTTCTGATTGGACCATTTGCTGTCTTATCTATGATTGTTCCTGACGGTGTTTTTATAAGTTGTTGGATTTCGTCAAAAAGTTCTTGAGGATTTTCTACATACAAAACAACCGGTGCAGAAGCTCCTTTTACAAACACTAATACTGCTGTTCTCGTTTTAATTTGAGGTGTTCCTGTAAATTGATTTGCCATTTTATTTTGTCCTTTCTTTGGATTTCGTTTTATATTTATCGGGTTAAAACAAACTTTTTTAGTTTATTTTATTATTGCATTAACTTCTTTGCTAAAGCAAAAATAACTCTAATTTTAATTTATTTTGTCATTAGAGCATAAAAACACTCGGTTTTCAATCACATTATTCATTTGGTTCTAAATGTATTGTTATATCTGTATTACCTATTGCTTCCTCTATTCTTCGTTCAATTTCATCGCATAATTCATGACCTTTTTTGATATGCATTCTTCCGTTAACCAAAAGTGTCATTTCAATATTTTTCTTAAACCCTGCTTTTCTCGTTCTCAAACTCTTTAGCTGAATAACATGCTCTCCAAAATATTCAGCAACAACTTTTTGAATTTTATCCTCGTCATCTTCATCTAAAGAACAATCAAGTAAATTAGATTTTGCCTGTTCAAAAATTTTCAAGCCTGTAAATAGTATTATCACCGCAACAACTATAGCGATAACCGGGTCAAAAATTTTATTTCCGGTAACTTGCACAAAAAACAATCCAAAAAAGACCGCAAGTGAAGAAAAAACGTCAGTTTTTAAATGTTCTCCGTCAGCAAATATCGCTATTGAATCCGTTTTTCTTGCAACAACCAACAAATATTTACTCAATAAAAAGTTTGCTAATGCAGAAATTGCCATTACCCACATGCCGATATTAACGTCCATTGCAATAGTTGAAGGGTTTAAAATCTTTTTTAATGCCTCATACACGATATAAAATGCAGCAAAAATTATTAAAGCTCCTTCAAAAAGTCCTGACATATCTTCGTATTTTCCATGCCCGAACTGGTGGTCTTCATCTGCAGGCTTTGAAGATTCTGAAACTGATACAAAAGCAATAAATGAAGCAAGCAAGTCAGAACTTGAATGTATCGCTTCTGAAATAATACCGATACTTCCTGATAAAAATCCTGCAATAAATTTTAGCGTAATTAGTGTTGTATTTGATAAAATTGATAACTTTGCCGCTCTTTTTTTTAGTGTTTCATGCTCTTCTAACTGATTCACAATGACCCTCTATTCTGACAAATCCAGCATACTTCCTGAATTTTCTTTTTTAACTTTTGCATACGCAGATTTTAACTTTATATTTTGATTAGTATCATTAAGCTTTTTACCAAGTTCATTTCTTATTGCGGTAAACTTTTTAATATTTCTAACTTCATTTTCTTTAAATTTCTGCTCATAACACTTCAGCTCTTCAATATTTTCTGGCGAAAACTTGATAGATTTTTTTAGCATTACAACCTGTTTTACGATTTTATCCTTATAATTTAGTCTTAAATTAAGTTCGTCAAAATTTCTTTTATCAACAAGTTGATTTTCTTCTTCTGAAATATTTATAAGTTGTTTATATAACATTTTTAATTGTTCAAATTGAGTCATATCGTTTAAGCTTCTTCCTCATCATCTTTTTCATAAGTATCTGTGTCTTCATCAACAAGAGAATCATCAGGGTTTTGTGTTTTCTCGGCATTTGCAATATTAATTGCTTTACTCCAAGTTGTACGCAAATCTTTCAAGTGAGCAAGAACATAATCGACTTTTTTAACATTCTTCTCCATATTAGCCTGCACAAGTGTATTATAATAGTAATCATACAAGCTGTAAAGTCTTTGTGCTAAATCTCCACCATTCTCCATATCCAAAGAACTCATAAATTCTAAAATTATATTTTCGCATGATATCAAGTTGTTATGCGTTTCTTGAATATTTTTATCTGCCATAGCCTGCTTTGCTTTAATAAGAAATCTTATTGCTCCGTCATATAGCAATATTAATATTTGCTCGGGTGTTGCCGTTTCAACTTCGTTTTTCTTATATTGATTCAAATATGTATTATTCATTTCCTCTCCCACTCCAGTATGCTAATGCTAATATATTGTATCTTATATTTTCTTATTAACCAAAATCCCTGATGCACTATTAAGTTTTACAATTAAATTCATCAGTTCTTCTGCCGTTATTGTCTCTAACACCTTTTTATCATTTTTGTTATAAAGTTCAATCATTTCAGTCTTTGGGTTAATTCTAACAGCATAATCATTTATATTCTTACCCTCAAGCGGATCAACAAAATCCTCTTCTTTTTCAACGTCAATAAATTGTGTCGGTTTTACAGTATCTTCTGTAGATTCTTCAAAAAAGTCTTCAAAATCCTCGCCCTTTTTTTCCTTACGATTATCTTTTTCTTCTTCGTCGCTATCCTCTTTACGTTTAATCTCGGAATCCTTTGCCATGCTACCTACATCTTTTATTTGAACATCAGAACCCTCTGAGGCAAAACGCTCAGCATCATTCGACATCTGTGCAGAAGTTACTTCTTTATGTATTCTTAAATCGCTTATTGAAAAACCGTCTAAACCCATAACTTTTCCATCTTAATTTTTATTTACAACTTGATTATATTAATATTATAATATATAATTAAATAAAATGGAATATAGGGGAAGAATTTTTTGAAAAAAAATATGCTCAAAATGTTTCTTGATAAATTAATGGCTTTTCCTCTCTGGGTAAAGCAAATTATCTATCTGAGACTATATCAAAACCTATCAGAATCACTTAGTGAAGATTTCATCTTTACGAATGAGAATTGCATGTTTCAAGTTTATATTCCGACATTATCTTTTAGCGGTAAGACCGAACTCGTAGAAAGAAAAGCCGGAATGGACGAGAATATTTATAATTTCTTAGCTAATGTAAGCGAGGGAATGAGCATGCTCGAAATTTCTATGAATAATTTTTGGACAATGGAAGAAATTGCAAAATATTACATTTTTTGCCTTGACCAAAACTATATCAGAACACCTGAATCTAATTTTATTACTGCCATGGCAGGGTTTATGGCCGGTAAATTCCGTACCGGTGAATATTTTAAACGTACTGGAAAAATTAATGTTGACCAATTAGAAAAAGCCATTTTAACTCAAAAGAAAACTATCAGCGAAGGTAAGCCTATGAAAATCGCAGAAGTTATGATTTCTTTGGGCTTTATTACGGAAAAAGATACAACTTCTTTGTTATTATTAAAAGAAGAAGCTTCAAAAAGATTTATTTTAGATACAAACATGGTTCCTCAAGTTGCTTCTGTAACTGACGATGAAACAGAAAAGCTGAAAACCACTATTAAAAAGCTTACAGAACAAAATTCTTTGTTAAAAGCTCAATTAACAAAAATTTTAACATATATTAAAAGTGGCAAAAAATAAAAATGATTTGTAATTATGCCCCTAAAAAATTACTTGAATTTGTAAGAGACGGACTGGTAGAACAGGAACATTACGGCTTTTTTGTTAAATTAAACAAAGACAAGAGTTTTTATGAATACGGAGAGAGTAAAAATTATCCGTTTTATTTACGTTCTTGTGCTAAGCCTCTACAATCAAGTATTTTAATAGATTATGACGTTATAAAAGAATTTTCGTTTACAAGTGAAGAAATTGCGGTTTGTTGTGCATCTCATGCAGGAGAACCTTGTCATACAAGAGTTGTCAGCCAAATTTTAGATAAAATCGGCGTTAGCAAAAATGATTTAAAATGCGGGATTCATCAACCGCTTAGCATAGAAGAACAGCATCGATTGTTGTTTGCACACGAAGAGCCGTCAACTTTGCACAATAATTGTTCCGGAAAACATGCGATGATGCTTTCTGTTTGCAAAAAAAATAATTGGGATATAAAAAATTATTTTGAAAAGACTCACCCTCTTCAAATAGCGATAAAAAATAAAATCTACAAGCTTTGCGAATTAAATCAGGAATATCCGATAACAACAGACGGTTGCGGAGTTCCAATATGTTCTATGCCGTTAAAAAATATTTTAATCGGTTATTACAATCTGTTTTTTGATGATAAATATAAAGAAATAAAAGAAGCTTATCAAAAAAATCCTTACCTGATAGGCGGAGTAAATCGTTATGATAGTGCAGTTATTTCGGCAGATAATAATCTTATCGCAAAAGTTGGTGCAGGCGGGCTTTGCGTGGTTGTAAATATTAAAGAAAAAGAAGTTCTAATGGTTAAAATAATGGATTGTGATATGAAAGCAAGAGCAATTTGTATGACAGAAGCCCTTTTAAGACTTGGTTGGTTAAATAAAAAAGCACTAGAAGCTAATGCTCTTACAAAACAAAACGACAGAAGAATTTTAACTCATCATAATGAAGTTGTAGGACAAGCCGTTTGTACAGATTTTTTCAAATAAAAATACAACAAGGTCGGGCAATCCGCCCATGCCCGACCTCTCTCAACGCCGAGGAGTTCGCCTTTAGCCTCGGTTTTACTAAATTTTATTGCTATTTAATTTCAATTTGTTTTATTTTTGCCTTTTCTTGTTTTTGTTTGGGAATTTTTATTCTTAAAACTCCATTTTTATACTCTGCAGTAGCTTCATTCATCTTTATAGGATTTTCAAAAGAAACTGTTCTCATGAATTTACCATAACGAAATTCACTTGATTTAAGTTTTTTGTTTTCATCTTTTTCTTCTTTTTCCTCTTTAATTTCTGCAGAAACTGTCATATAGTCATTTTCCAGTTCTACCTTTATGTCATTTTTTACAACACCGGGAAGCTGAACTTTTACATCATATTCCTTTTCATTTTGTTTCATTTCAATCGCAGGTCTCCAAGTTGATTTTGCTAAATGAATAGGTTTGAAAAAATGGCTTTCCAAAAATGTATCGTGTAAAAAGTCGTTTAGTTCTCGTTGTAAACTGTCAAAAGGCATTTCTGGCTCTTGAATCATTAAATTATTTTTCATACTTAACCTCCTTGCTAAAACTTTTTCCTATACTAAAATACACGTTTTTTCAACGAAAAACATTAGCCTAAATAGGAATTTTCAAAGAAATAGTAAGCAAAAAGAATTAGCCAACCTATGTTTTTACATAAATTGGCTAAATTAAGTTTATTATTTTATTATTTATAGAGATGCTTAATTAATTACTATCTTTTATTGCTTTCCAAGCTGTGTATGTACTATATGCACTCATTGCGGTACTAATACCACCAGCAAAAGGATTATTTGTAGCCGAAGCTATACCGCTTGAACCAAGTTTTGAAACAACACTATTAGAACCTATTTTTGCAATAAAGCCACCTGAAGAACTTGTTGCAGCAGTACTTGTACCATTAAGACTAAAGTTGCCAGCTCCAGAAGCAGCCGAATCTGACATGTTCAATGGTCCGCTACCATTTATCAATCCATCAGCATTAGTTGTTTGAGTTATTTTTGTACTATCAGAAATAGTCATATCAGCAGTCTTAGAAGCTGTCAAGTCTGCAGTATTGGTAGCTGTATTAGCTTTTGCTGCTATTTGACTTGCTGCAGAAGCCGTTGACATTGCAGAAAGTGCAAAAGAACCTGCGGACATCGCAACACCTGCCCAGTTACCTTCCATGCCATTACCAACTCCACTGGCAGCACTTCCTGCCATTGAAGCACAACCGCCATAGAATTCTAAGGATAATCCTAAAGCAATATTTGCTTCTCCTGTAACCGGATTTGCAGTTGCAACCAAAATTTGCCCTGTTAATTGTGTTGCTCCACCTATAGTTGAAACTGTAGAACCAACTGCACACAAAACTTGTGCAGTTTTGTTGCCTTCTGATGCATTACTTTTTGCTGAAGCTGATGCTTTTTGTGCTGATTTCGTCAATGCATTTATCTTATTATTTTCTTGACTTGTAGATTTCTTTGCTGCGACAATAGTTTGACCTAAAGCACTTAATTTTGTATTTGACTCTTCAATTTGAGATTGCAAATCTTCTGATGTTTCTTGGCTGTCTGAATTTTCTAATTCAGACTTTAAGCTTTCTATATTTGCTGTTTCTTGTACTTGCTGAGTTTGTGCATTTTGAATCTTCGTGTTATTTTGTTGCATCTTGTTTTGTGCAATTTTTGACTGAGATTTTAATTTTGTATTAGCTTGTTTTGTCTTTGAGTCAAGACTTTTTGCTTTTTTAGAGCTTTCTTTTCCGCTTGAAGCTCCACTTTTTGCCTTAGACATACCATTTTTTGCACCAGACAAGCCACTTCCTACTGATGAATCTTCTGACTTTGATTTTGTTGTTGTTCCACGACTATTTATCAAATTATTTATTTCGTCATAGTCCAAACCATCAGTATTGATTTTGTACTGAGTACCCAAAGAATTCATAGAACTATTATAAGTAGAACTTGTACTTCCTGCTGAATTTGCCCAGTTCACATAATTATCAGGTACATCAACGCCTTCTTGTTCATATTCAAGAATTTCATTCGCTGTCAACGAACCCCAATCATTTATACCACTTACGCTTGTCATAGATTTTCCTTTCGGTCTCATTTTTCAAGGC
>JAGOIO010000078.1 GCA_017995595.1 bacterium
CTCGTGCAAAATAAGCTATAGCAATACTTTATAAGAGGTAAATCATGAACATTTTAAATTATGAATATATCGATGATGAATTTTTTAAGAAAATCGAATTTGAATCTATAAAATCTGTAGAAGAAATTGCAAAAGATGTAAAAGATAATGGCGATAACGCAGTAAAAAAATATATCAAACAATTTGATGGCGAAGATTTAGAAGAATTTGAAGTAACAAAAGCCGAAATTGAGGAAGCATTCAAAAAAGTTGATAAAAAGACTGTTGAAGCAATAAAATTTTCAATTAAAAATGTTGAGAGATTTGCAAAGAAGCAACTAAAAAGTATAAAGGATTTAAAAACACATATTGCAAGTAATATTTTAGGACATAAAATAATTCCAATAGAGCGTGTTGCGTGCTATATCCCTGGCGGGAATTACCCATTATTGAGTTCTGCAATTATGACAATTGTACCAGCTAGAATTGCAGGCGTTGAAGAAATCTACGCATTTTCTCCAAAGATAAAACCTGAAACAATAGTTTCTGCAAGTCTTGCAGGGGCGACTAGAATTTTCAAGTTTGGAGGAGTTCAAGCAATCTCAGCATCAGCTTACGGAACAGAAACAATCCGAAAAGTTAACAAAATTGTCGGCCCGGGTAATAAATATGTAACATCTGCAAAAAAATTCGTATTTGGAGAAGTCGGAATTGATTTTCTTGCAGGACCGTCAGAAGTTATGATTATTGCTGATGAAAGTGCAAACCCTGAATTTGTTGCCGTAGATATGCTTGCTCAATGTGAACATGATAAAGATGCAAGAGCGTATCTGGTTTGTAAAAGCGAAGATTTTGCTCATAAAGTTGAAGAATATGCTCAAAAAGAACTTGAAAATTTAAAAACAAAAGATATTGCAAAAATTTCATTTGGAAAATCCTTTGCAATAATTGTACAAAGCATAAAAGATGCTATTGACCTTACAAACAAAAGAGCTCCTGAACATTTGGAACTTTGCATATCTGATGCAAAAAAATTAATGAATGAATTTAAAAACTATGGCTCTTTATTCATAGGAAATTACTCCGCAGAAGTTTTTGGCGACTATTGCTCAGGAACAAATCACGTTCTTCCGACAAACCAAGTTTCTAAATATTCAGGAGGTTTAAGTGTTTTTGATTTTATAAAAATTCAAACTTATCAAATAATTTCAAAATCAGGCAATAGAGAAATTGCCCCTTATGCCTCATTACTAGCAAACGAAGAGGGGCTTATGGCTCATAAACTCGCTTCTGACAAGAGAATTAAGTAAAAATTCACATAATTTAACTTTTTTTGTAAAATTTTCATGTTTAAATTATAATGGGTTTAAAATTTTAGAGATATAAATAGTAGAGGTCTAATATGTCAAGTAAAAAACTATCTGACGGTGTCGGCAAAAAAATTGTCGAAGCACTAAAAAAACAATCAGAAATAGAGATTAATACAAAAGCAGAAGCAGAAGAACAAGAAGATGAAGCTTTAGATTTTTCGACTCTTGGTGAAAGTTTACCTGAAGCCGAAGAAAATGTTGAAACAGCAAGTGCAGAAGATTCTAATGCCGTTGATTCACCTCAAGATGATTTAAACACATTATTTGGTACAGTTGAAGAACCGCAACAACAAGATGAAGTTCCGACTTATGAACCGGCTTATTCTCAACCTGTTGCATCTACAAACAACTATTCAAACAGTTACTCACAACAACCGAATTATCAACAAGCAAGTTATCAGCAACAGTCTTATCAATCACAACAAGCTCAAAACGATAGTTTTGTTAGTGAACTTGATAATTTTGAAATACCTAATAACATTTCAATTCTTAAAAAGCTTATAACACAACTTCCAAAAGGCGTAACTCGCCACACTGGAGCTCAAATTATTCGCCAAACAATGGAAGCTTTAGGAATTTCAATGAAAAGCGTATTGCAAGAAGCTCAAGAAGTTCAAGACGGATTAAGCAATTCGGCTAAAGAATGCCAATCAACAATTCAAGACTATAAAAAACAAATTATTGCTTTGGAAAAACAATCTCAAAATTATCAAAGACAATATGCCGCATTAAATGAACTAATTAGCTTATTTATTCAAACAGGCAGATAAATTTAATAATTGATAAAAAAGGCGAAGCTTAAAAGCTTCGCCTTTTTTAATACATATTTTAGGCTACGGCAAATATTAATATTTAGTCTAATATCGTTACACTGCTACCGCTACCATAAGTTTTAAACTGGTCAAGATATCCTGAATTTGACCTGACTCCTCGATACAAACCAGATTGTGGAGAACTAAAATTATTATAATTATATGGAGAATAAGCATTATATCCATAATTTGGAGAAGAAAACCCATTATCATCAAAATTATCCAATGACGGTGTAAATCCTGTCATTGAACCTGCTCCGAAGTTCTGTGCAAAATTTGAGAAAAAGCCTTTTACACCATGATTTTTAGGAGGAGCAACACTTGCGGTTTGAGACTCTGATGCTTTTCTAATTACTGTGCTTAATTTATTGAATCGAGATAAAATATCACCACTTTGAGATGCTCCCAAAACTCTTTGTTCTAAACGAGAAACTCTTTTTTCTTCTTCCTCGGTAGGATAACTTTGCCCTAAAACTTTTTGCTCCATCTTTGAAATCATATTATCCGATAACATTGAATCTCTTGAAGATGTGGTTGAAGATAAATCTTTATTAGAAGTTCCTGTAAAATCATTAACAATTTTGTCAACTCTTTGCGAATATGGTAAATCTTTGTAAGTCTTTCCATACATATTAGTCTCTATTCTTGAAAGTCTATCCGCCAATTTTTGATGAGAAAACTTTTTACCATAAATTAGTTGTTCTATTTCATTAATCTTCGGATAATTTACTGTTGTGTCTTGAACTATTGGAGTTAACTTTGACAAGGTGTTTTGCGTATCATCATTAACCTGCTGAAAGTTTTTTTCATAATCAGGAACAACAGGATTATTTTTTTCCTGTTGTTGACGAGTCAAAATAGGTTGCAAAGGAGGAAGAGATAAGGTCGTCGCTTGGGCAGTCAAGCTAAAAATAATTAGTGCAGACAATACATAGATATAACTTTTCATAACTAATTTACTCCTCTTTTTAATATGAATTTAATTGAGAAGCAAAAAAAAAACATTACCCGAGAGCTATAGACAAACAGGCACAATTCTAAAAGAATTGTGCCTGTTTACTCTCTTCTTAAATAAATTTTTTAATTACGGTGTCATTAAAAATACCGCAGAAATAAAACAAATTGAAACCGAACTCAACAAAAACCAAGTATGAATTAGCGGGTGCTGGTCTTCCCATAAATCTTTAACACTCAAACTTTTTTCTGCTACAACTTCCTTCATTTGCATTTTCAATCTTCCCCCTTTCAGAAGTTTATATAATTTAAAGCCTTTTAATTATCGCTTACACATGATATTTTGCCTGTTTTAAGGAAATGAACATCACCCAAGTAGTTGAATTTAGGATAAGATAAACCAATCATACTATTTTATAGGCATTTCAGAGCTTAAAAATATTTACAATTCATATTCTTGTTTTTTTATAGTAATATAAATGTATGAAACCAGAATTATTAATGCCTGCGGGCAATATCGAAAAATTAAAATATGCAATAAATTACGGAGCCGATGCAGTTTATCTTGGAGTTGTTGACTTTAGTTTACGCTCAATGCGAAAAGGAAGTATAATAACATTCGAAAACTTAAAAGAAGCTGTTGATATGGCTCATAGCCTTAATGCCAAAGCTTATATGACTTTGAACATTTTTGCATTCAATAATGATATTGAGAATCTGGAAAAAAGTATTGATATTATAAAAGATGCAAACCCAGATGCAATAATATTAAGCGATATGGGAGTTTTTAGAATAGTAAAAAAACACATGCCAAATACACCAATTCATGTAAGCACCCAAACGAATACGCTTAATTACGAAGCCGTTAAATTTTGGCAAGATATGGGAGCAACACGAGCAATTCTTGCACGAGAATTACCAATAAAAGATGTCAAACAAATAAAAGAAAAAGTTCCAGAAATGGAATTGGAAGTTTTTGTTCATGGTTCACAATGTGTTTCATTTTCAGGAAGATGCTTGCTTAGCGACTACATGACACATAATGAAAGGCAAGCAAACCACGGAAATTGTTCACAACCTTGTCGTTGGAGCTATAAACTAGTTGAAGAAACTCGTCCCGGACAGTATTTTGAAATAAATCAAGACGAAAAAGGTTCTCATATTTTAAGTCCGAAAGACCTTTGCTTAGTGGAATACATACCTCAACTTATTGATGCGGGTGTTGATTCTCTAAAAATAGAAGGAAGAACAAAAAGTTTATATTATGTTTCTGCAGTTTCAAAAGCATATAGAAACGCTATTGATGAGGCTTATGACAATAAAAACACAGATTTAAGTAAATACTTTGAAGAGCTGAAAAAAGTCGGCAACCGAGGATATACGCAAGGTTTTTACCTTGGTAATAATGACGAAACAAGCTATAGTTATGATTCTTCAAAAGGACTTGCCGGCTCTGATTTTTTGTGCGAATTTTGGGAAAAACAAGACGACTATTTTAAAGTTAAAATCAAAAATAAAATGCACGTTGGCGACGAAATAGAAATTATTACACCAAAAGAACAGTACAAAACGACCGTCGTTTCAATAAAAGACGAAGATAATTGTGAATGCGATATCGCAAACACAAATGATGAAATTTTTATAAAATTTGCACAGGCACCACAAAACTACGAGTTTGCACTTGCACGCACACTAACGGTTGGAGTTATCAGCCCCAAACCTAAGACAAAATAAAACTTTCTGATGCATCATAGACAGAATTACGAGTCATATTTTCTTCGTCAGAGAAATTTGAGCATGCTGAAATTCCTAAGATTTTGTTAAAATATTCACATAAATCCATGGTCTCATATACATCATCATCTGTTAAAACTATAACTCTATCATCTTTCTCGTTCATAAAATACCTCTCAGTTACGACTGTATATTTTATGCCACATTTTAATAAAAAATAAACGTTAAATTTAAAATTTAATCAAATGGGCTAGTTTTATTTAAAGATTTAAAAAATTTGTGATAGAATTAAGCAAATGGAAGTTTTGATAAGGAAAATTTATGTTTTTAAAACCTGACTACAATTTAAAAAATATTTATGAAATTAATACAGAAGAGTTAAAATCAAAGGGGATAAAAGCAATATTTTTTGACCTTGACAGTACACTAATGGTATCAAAATCCTGTGAATATACAGAAAAGACAGAAAAATGGTTAAAAACCGTTGATGAAGATTTTTTTATAGCCGTAATCAGCAACAATAAAAATTGCGAATATTTAGAAAAAGTAAAAAGTCTTTCAAGTTTTCAAGTATTTGGAAATGCAAATAAACCATCACCAAAATTAATGAAAAAGCTGTTGAAAAAAATAAATATGACACCAAAAGAAGTTGCAATAGTAGGCGACAGACCACTTACTGATATTTTGGCAGGTAAATTACTTGGAGCAACAACAGTACTGGTAGATTCAATCAACGCAGAAAATGAGAATTTACAAACCCGCTTTGTCCGTAAATTGGAACGTCTTTTTATAAGAACATGGTAATTTAATCGCACTTAGTTTTGCCACCCCAGCTTAAACCCGTACAGTGCATATAATCCATATTTTCGTTTTGTAGTACCCAAGCAGTACAACCTCTACCGGTTGCAGTTTTTGAATCTGCACAAGAATTAGCAAAAGTAAAACTATCATCATTTTGAATTCCTGTTGGAATTATTTTATCCAGATACAAAGTAAAAACAAACGTATCAACACCGAGTTTATTCGGCTTTTTTTGACCGTTTATATCAACAACAATAAACGCAACCCTTGAATTATGAGCCGATATTGTACTTGAAGAATTTGAAACATCAAACACAATAGCCGTACCATCAGCAAGCACAACTCTTGCACCGTATTTGTTATCAAGATTATAATAATCTGGGTCGATTCCACCACTTAACTGTTTGTATGATGTAGCAAAACAACCGGATTCCGTAATTCCACAATTTTTAAGTACATTAAAATAAGGAATAAAATTTTCTAAAACAATTTCACTTCCATTATTATCGTCATCCCAAGTTCCCCAGTTAGAAGCATCACCATTATCATTTTTTGAAAGATTGTAAGCATTTGTAAGAATAGTATATTCTTTTTTAAGTTTTGAAACAGTTTCACGCTCTTCTGTCTTTTGCATAAGAGTAGGAATTGTAAGTGCTGCAACCACTCCGATTATACCAAGTGTAATTAATACTTCTGCTAATGTGAATGCGTTTTTGCGATTTATCATTCTAATTCCTTTTGCGTTTATAAACATACATATTATACCACTTTTTAAGAGTTTTTCAAGCCTATCATCAAGCAAAGCATTTGCATCTATGGTTTCATAATGACCTAGGAAAGCGTGTTTTTAGAGCTTTTAAACAATATATACCAAGCTTAATCGCACTTAGTTTTGCCAGTCCAACTCAAGCCAGCACAGTGCAAGTAATCCATATTCTCGTTATAAATCACCCAAGCTGTACAACCTAGTCCCAAAAGTGAAGCCGAACCTCCCTTTGCACATGCAGTGTCAAAAGTTTCACTATTTCCAAAACCGGCGG
>JAGOIO010000079.1 GCA_017995595.1 bacterium
TGAGTTTACAAACAATGATGATTTTAATTTTGATGATTTAACAAGCGATAACAACAACGAATTTTCTGATTTTGACGATATATTATCTGATACAAAAAATGAAGACGATGAATCATCAATTTCATTTAATGATACAGCTGATGATGTTGAATATAACATCGATAATAATAGTGATGATGATGAAAAAATTAGCACAGATGATTACACTAATGAAAATAAAGATTCTGAATCAGACAGATTTAATATATCCCCTGATGAATTGCCAGATTTTGAAGATTTACCTGATTTTTCAGAAAATGAAATTGCAGAAGATGTAGAAATTGAAGAAAATACTGAAAATATTTTAGAAAATACTGATGAAAACACAGATGAAATTGAATCAGAATCAACTGATTTACCAATTTCTGATACAACAGAAGAAATCAAATCAGGTGATGAACAAGACAAAGAGATTGAAAATACAGAAATACCTGAACAAGAAATACCAACTGATACAACAAGTGAAAGTAATATTGGCAATATAGATTTTGATAATATTGATGATTTAGATGAACAAATTTCAGCAGAAGCAACTCCTGAAAGCGATATAACAGAGTCTTCTGATATTGAAAATGACTTGTTTTCAGAAACAAAAGATTTAATATCTCAAATTGATGAAAATGTTGAAGATGTCGAGGATGTAGAGGATATCAAAGATGCCGAAGAAGCACAAACAACAGAGCCTCAGACAGAATTTAATGATATAAATAATTTTAATGAAGAGTCTGAAAATACCAAAGCAGAAGAAATTGAAACATCTCAAGCTGATATTTCAACAAGCGAAACAAATAATGAAGAAAATGTCGATTTTGATAGTGAAACTATTAACCAAGATGACGAAGATACTTTCACTTCAAAACTTCCTGAAATAGACTTTGGTAGTATTTCTAATGATGCAGAACAAAATTTTGGAGATACTGAGCCTGAAATTATTGAAGAAAAAATAGAAGATAAGAGTTCAAGCTCTGATGACGATGAATTATCGCCTGTAGAGCAACTGGAAAGTAATCCAGATGCTGTCGAAGCATTAAAAAGCAAAATTAAAGACAAACAAATTGCAAATATGCCTAACTATTTCAGTAACTTACAAGAGACTGCAGATGATACAGATGAACTCGATGAAAATAACGAAGAGCTTGAAAATAATGAGTTAAGAGAGGATAGTTCAAATTCAAACAATGAAGAAGAAAACAATGTTAGCGAAATAACAGATTCAGAAACAGCTTTACCTGAGCTTAATCTTGAAGAAGTACCCGAGTTAAAAGAAAATGAAGAAGGTCTTGTTAGCTTAAATGCATTTGATGAACTTCCTGAAACCAATGCGGTATCAGAAGAAGAAAAGCCAAAAGAAGATGTTGTAAGTCTGGATAATTTCGACTTTGATATGTTTGAAAAGAAAGTTGAAGAAGAAGGACCTGTAAAGGTTGATTTACCTAACAAGGATAACACACCAAACGCTGAACCAACAGAAATTGAAAATACTAATAGTGATAATGTAAATGAAACTATGCCAAATGAAGCAACAGCTTCTGATTCTATAGATGACTTAGATTCAGCCATAGAAGATAATGAAGTTGCAGATATCACATCACAAGTAGATGCATTCTTAAATGAAGTTGACTTGGACGATGAGCAAAAAGATATTCTTTCAACAGAAGTAAATATTGACGAAAGTCTATTATCAACAGATGTACCGAATATAGATGAATCTATAGAAGAACTTCCTACAACTGAAGAAGAAGAAACAACTACTACAAACCCTACTGAAGTTTCAGAAACAACAGCATTTCCAACAGAAACAGGCTTAATATCAGAACCTGTTAATGAATACCAAACTGAAGCTATTGGAGATGAGACTCATGCAGAATATGGTGAAGCTGAGCCTGAAACACTTGAATATCTGTTTAATAAGGATAAAGAGAGCGAAGATGAAATTGAATTAGAAGAAACAGAGCCAATAGGTAAAAAAGCTTTCTTAAAAGATAAGAAAATGGTTACAGCGGCTATTGTTTGTGCAATTTTTGCAACAATGACAATCACAACTGTTATTAAAAATGTTAATCAACCGAAAGATGCTGTATTCCCTAAAGATATGAACAGTCAGGAAAATGTCGTTCCGACAGCACCAAATGGAATGACACCTGCCGGAACTCCTGCAGGTGATGCACAAAATCCTAATGTTCCTGGTGCAATAGGAACAACCAACGGTGGAACAGTTGCAAACCAACCACCTCAAGATATGGGAAAAGCCGTCTCTAACGCATTTACAACCCAAGCAATTAATGCTCAAGTATCAAAAATCGCCTGGGAAGTTCCTGAAAGCCTTTCTTATAGTGTCGGATTTAGAAGATATTTACAAACCGCAGGAAAAAATTTAAAATTATCTTTACAAAGCGATTTGTTACTTGCGACAGAAATGGCTTATTCTAATAAATGTGTAATAGATGTTGTAGTCTCAAATTCAGGTAATATCCAGTCTTTAGGACTAATTACCTCAAGCGGTTCTAAGCAAATAGACAACATTGTGTTACAAAGTGTTAAAGAAACTCTAAACTACCTAAAAGCCCCTGCTAACGAGCTTAACGGGAAATCTGCAGATTTGACTCTTATCATAAATTTTTAAATATGGTATGATATAAACAGAGTAGGTAAACATGTAGGAAAACTTCACTTTGGAATTAGCACAGGAAAAAGTTGATTTAATAGAAAAAATTATTAAATCAGATAAGAAATTTTCTAACAACGAAGACCTTTATGACGATTTTTTTAACGAAACGTATAAGAGAGCGTTTTTGATAATAAAAACCGTTAAGAGCGAATCGGCGTTGGAAGCTTACTTACGCAAAATTGTAGCAACGTCTATTGTTGTTGTGCTAAAAGATTCAGGAAGAGTTCGACGTGAAAAAGAAGGATATGTAAGCACTCACGAAACTTCACTGGAAACAATCGTTTCTAAACCTCTTGTTCATGAAGTTCCTGACAATCCTTATTCCAATATAAAAATAAGCTACGATGTTGTTGATTTAAGCGACGGTCCTGAAGAAATAGTTATAAAGAAAGAAGTTTTACAATCTGTTTTAGATGCAATTACAATAATCCACAGTAAAGCTCCAGAAAAGCAGTTTATGGAATTATACAACCTACGCTACGTGAAAAACCTAAAACAAAAAGAAATTGCAAAAGAATTAAACCTTTCTCAATCAGAAATTTCTAAACGCCTACTTGAAATGATGACTGAAATGAAAAATGTTCTAAACAAAAATTAAAAAGTTATTACATATATAAAAAGCAACTAAAATGAAATGTCCTAAGTGTAAAAAAATTATAGAAGATAATTCCCTAAAATGCACATTTTGTGGTGCCAGAATCGGCTCTGTGTGCAAAAAATGTAATACCTACAATTCAATTTATAATTTAAAATGTACAAACTGCCAAGAAGAACTTTTAAAAATTTGCCCGTCTTGCAAAAGCATTAATTTTCCGAATGTTGAAAAATGTAGAAAATGCGGATTTTCGTTTGTAACAGGAAAGCCTGCACAAGCGAAAAAAGTCGAAGATGCAGTTTCTGAAGATATTCCTGCAAATGCAGATAAATTAATCTATGAAGGAAAGCCTTGCTCTCAAATTAAAGCTAAAGATATTTTACTAAAAGCATTAAAATTGCCTGATAAAAAGATTATGGCAATTATAGGAGAAAAAGGTGCAGGAAAATCTGTAGTTCTAAAATCCGCTATAGCTGAACTTAGAGAAGCAAAAATATCATGGCTTTTGGGAGAATGCACAGCAGTTACGCAATTAAGCCCTTGTGGGTTAATTCAAGATATTTTGCTTACATTTTTTAATGCAAGAAATTTTTGTGCTGACGGATTACAGATGAAAAAAAATTCTCAAGAGTTTTTTCATACGAATTTTCCAACACTTTCTACAGAAGAAATATTCAGACTTTTGAATTTAATATATCCTGCAACAACAGATTTTTACGAAAATATTTTAATAAATAAAGAAAAGACTTTTGACTTGTTAAAAAAAGTCTTTGAAACAATAACCACCGCAGGTACAACTATTTTTGTACTTGATAACTTCAATCAAATTGACGGACTGTCTTATGAATTTTTAAGCAAACTGGTAAATTCAGATATAATAAATAGAAATTGCAAATTTATATTAACATACAGTGAAGCAAGACCTGTTCGAGGATACTTATACAGTAAGATTTTACCTGAAGATGCTTATGTAAACATTTCCCTAGATAAATTTGATTCAGACCAAATTACTAATTTTGTAAATCAATCAATGGACAAAAAATGCCCGGCAGCAGTTTTAAATCAACTGTCAGAAAGATGTTTGGGAAATCCGGCAAAACTTGAACAATATGTAAGCCTTGCTATAGATTTAGAACAGCGAAACAATACTTTTGAAATGCACCTTCCGCTAGAATATAGGGAAGTTATAAAGCAAAGACTTGAATTTCTAAAATATGATGATGAAACAGCTTATGAATTTCTTATTGCATCAGCAATTCAAGGCATAAAATTCTGCCCGTCAATAATAAGCCAAGTTGTACAATTACCTGAAGAGGAAACTCTTAGCGTTCTTGTAGTTCTACAACAAACAAACTTCATTTTGCCTGTAAATGAATTCTCTTACAGTTTTAGGAATTCTCTACTTTGGACAACTATTCTTGATATCGTAAAAGATGATGATTTTTATAGCATTGTTAACGAAAAAATGTTCACAATTTTTTCAAATTATACACTATCTTCACATTCTATTTTGGCTATTTTTGCCAAAAATATCAATCAAAAGTTAAGTGCCTTATCAGCGTGGACAGATTGTATAAAACTTGCATCTTATATCGGAGATTTTTATCTATATACTATCGCTCAAAAGCAGAGTTTAAGTATAGTAGAAGCCCTTGAAGATTCAAATTCCTCACTTATAAAAAATAATGTTCACGAAAGACTTGGCAAACTTATTTCCGTAACATCTCCGGAAGAAGCAAAAACATATCTTCCAGATGCAATAGCAAATGCTCAAAAGGTCGGGAATACTACAAAAACAGTTGAATTATTAGGCTATCTTACACAATGTTGCCTAAAAACAGGAGATTACTACCCTGCAACAGAATGTATCGATACAGTTATTGAAGCACTTGATTCTATTGAATATGAAGTAGAAATCGCAGTTTTAAAAGAAAGAAAGCTAAAACCATTGTTAAAAAGCGGAAATTGCGGTCAAATAATTCACCTTGCAGATAATGAGATTTTACCTGTAATGGAACGCTACATAAATTCTAAGAATTTAAAAAATATTACATCAAATACGCTTTATTCATCATGGTTAAAGACATATCAAAATCTTGCATTTGCACTGGCAATGCAAGGTAGCAACAGAGTTTTTGAAGTCGTAGCAACTATGTTTGAACTATTTGAAAAAAATAAATTTGAAGATGCAGTTTTTATTTGCAAAACGAAACTGATTCTTGCATTTGCAAATACAATTAAAGGCGATTGTGCTGAATCAGGTAAAATTCTTGAAAATATTTTAAGAGAATATAATACAGAAATTCTTGACAGTGAAGCTATTTCAATCTGGAACATGACAAATATTCTTAACAAACTTGAAAGAAAAAATTATACCAATATACAAGAAGAATTATTCCAACTTGTAACTTTTGCAAACAACGTAAACGACGGATTTACAAAGAATATTCTCAAGGCATTTTTAGGTAAAATATTCAAAGAACAAGGCAATATTGAACGAGCATTAGAAATTTATAACGAGCAAATTACATATTTTGCAAAAGAAAAGAACGCAATAGGAGCTTTATTGAGCTGGTATTTGATAGCTGAAGCAACTCTTATTACAGAAGGTGCAGATAATGCACTACAAGTTGCGGTAAAAGCTCTTGACGTGGCACAAAGTCCTAAAATTAACAACTATTATTTCATAATTCTATTTAATAAACTTATTGCAGAAGCTTATATTTCTCAAAAAGAATATGAACTTGCAAAGGCTCACATTGATAAAGCTCTAATGATAGCAAGAAAATTTGAGCTTACAGAACTTATGATTAGGTTATACATTTTGTATGGAAAATATTTACAAAAACTTGCCGAGCAAAATAATGAAAATAGCGAAGAATATTTAACAAATTCTGCAAAAATGTTTAATAAGGCAGAACTGCTTGCCAAATCAATTGAAAATACCACTGCATTAGATGACATTGAAGACATAACCAATTCATTAAATATATAAAATTTACAAAAATAATTTTTCTGATAAAATAGGTCAA
Source organism: bacterium (assembly GCA_017995595.1). Taxonomy (GTDB): domain Bacteria; phylum Cyanobacteriota; class Vampirovibrionia; order Gastranaerophilales; family Gastranaerophilaceae; genus JAGOIO01. The sequence goes on from JAGOIO010000079.1 coordinate 6,335, forward strand.
AAGCAGAAAAGATAGAGAGATTATGATAGATTTAAAATCAACATTTAAAATCGCATTACGCTCACTAAAGATTAACAAAATGCGTTCAATATTAACGAGTTTAGGTATAATAATCGGCGTAAGTGCGGTAATAGTAATGCTTGCGATAGGTGAAGGAGCAAAAGCTAAAATTTCAAAAGATATAGCTTCAACAGGCTCAAATCTTTTAATGGTACGTTCAGGAACAACTACATCAGGAGGAGTTAAAGGTGGAATTGGAACAGAACCGACGTTAAAGTTAAAAGATGCAGAAGCTATAGCAAAAAATTGCAATTCAGTATCAGCAGTAGCTCCAGTTATTATGGAAAC
>JAGOIO010000080.1 GCA_017995595.1 bacterium
CATATAACAAAATAAATAACATGTCATTTTATGATTATGCAAAGAATTATCTACAAATAGACGACTCAAAATCTGAAGAACTTGCTTACAAAAACGGACTTTACTCAATATCAGATTTTCTGAAAAATAGCAACAAATATAAAATATACCAATCTGTAAATGACTACTATACAAGCCCCGAACAACTAATCTGGCTAAAAAATATAACAGGGAAAAAATCAACCTATTTTAGCGAAGGTTCACATTTGGGATATATATACCGAAAAGAATTTATCGACCAACTAACAAAAGATATAACAACAAATTCTCCTATTGAAGAAATAAATACAAACCAAAAAGATACAAATAAAATTAAATTAATTAATTCTAATAAAGAGAATACAATTGAAGATAGTTCAACAGAAAAGAAAATAGAACTTAGGAATTAAAGTTTAAACATAAAATATTATATAAAATTTTCAAGAAAAAAGGCATATATTTACTATATATGCCAATAAAACTAAAATATAAGGGGTCATTCCATTGACCTAAACTATTCCTCTAATCTCTTGAGCAAAAATCTGCTCATTTCCCAAAATCTCTTAATATTCAATACCTTGTCTTGCCATAACACCCATATCAAAATAGTGCTTAATCGGTTTCATCTCAGTTACCAAGTGAGCGAGAGCCTTTAATTCAGGGTGTGCATATCTGCCAGTTAAAACAATCTCCAAATTCTCAGGTTTGTGTAATAAAACATTTTTTACGTCAGAAACTTTTATCATATTCATAGCAACACAAATGTTGATTTCATCAAGAATAACTAGTTGATATTCACCACTGTTAATTGCTTTCTTCGCAAATTCCCAACCTTTTTTTGCTTCTTTAAAATCGTCCATACAAACATTATGAGAATAAACAACTCTGTCCATACCAAACTGTTCAACTTCCAAATTAGGTAAATACTTTGAAGCTGAAACAATTTCGCCATAAGAAGTCGCAGAATCACCTTTAGTAAATTGAATAACAAGAACCTTCCAACCATGACCTAAAGCTCTAAGTGCAAGCCCCAAAGCCGCAGTTGTCTTTCCTTTTCCATCACCGGTATAAATCTGTATATAACCATGTTCTAACAACTTTCCTACCTCCAAAGATTCCTGTACTTTGCACATCTTCAGTTTAAAACATGACGTGCAAATTTTCATCGGTTAAATGATGTACGGGGTATCTAAAAACACTCCTAATGCATGTATCTAACGGCTTTCCCAAGCCAAAGACTACATTAAAATCATACCGCAAAACTCATTTAAAAACTTTGTTTTTTCTCTTACATGCCAAACTTTTTACATTATATTTTTTATTTAAAAGAGAATATCTTTTAGACATAGGCATTTAGGGGGAAAAAGTTCTACCTCTGAAATTTTTACATTTATTTTAGTAAACTTTCTTAAAAAAGTATTGATTTAGGCAGTACGTATTAATTCAAGCTTTCATTAGAAAAAAAACCAAATGTAAAAAATTGTGTTTTGACACCATAAAACCAAAATTTCAAATGTTTATTTCTATTTGTAAATATTGTTATAAACAGGGAATATAAAATATTTTTTATAAAAATCAACCATTTAAAGTGGAAAGAATATAGTGTATTTTTGTTAAGTTTGTGATAAAATATTTACATGAAATTAAAGTTTTCAAGAGAAGTAGTCGTTAAGATAATAGAGTTTACTGTAAGAGGGTCTCTTAATTGAGCAAAAATTATATTGATTCAAATATTGCCAACGGATTAGAATGTATGTTGCTGGAAAAACAAGGACACCAGAAACATACAATACTTGCGGTTGATGATGAAGATAACAATTTAGATTTATTAAAAAGAACTTTGCGTAAAAATTACAATATTCTTGCTGCTCATAATGGTACAGAAGCGTTAAAAATCGTTGAAGAATGTGGAGATGAGATTGCGGTAATAGTATCAGACCAAAAAATGCCAGGAATGGAAGGAACAGAACTTTTTAAAAAAGTTTCTAAAAAATATCCGGATATAATAAAAGTCCTTTTAACAGGGCATTCAAACGTAGATATCTTGGTAGATGCAATTAATGAATGTCATTTATTTCAGTATTTATTAAAGCCTTTTGAGCCTGAACAATTATGCCTGATTGTTGACAACGGAATTAAAAAATATGAGTTATCTTCTTCTCGTTGTCAAATTTTAAAGGATTTATCCGAATTATTTTATAAGACCATAAAATCAATAGCCTTTGCTCTTGATGCAAAAGATAAATATACACATGGTCATTCTCTTAGAGTAACAGTTTATTCTCTTGCTCTTGCAAAAGCTTTAGACTTACCTGACGATATTTTAGAAGAAATTGAAACAGCAGGTTTATTGCATGACATAGGGAAAATAGCAATTCCTGAAAAGATATTACTAAAACCCGGAAAACTAACACCAGAAGAATATGAAGTAATAAAAAAGCACCCGGAACTTGGTGAAAAAATAGTCGATAGTATTGATAAATTAAAACTAATTTCAAATTGGTTAAAATGCCACCACGAAAGATACGATGGTAAAGGGTATCCTGCAGGTTTAAAAGGGGAAGAAATTCCTATTTCAGCAAGAATAATATCCATAGCTGATACATACGATGCAATGACCTCTGACAGAGCATACAGAGTAGCACTCAGCCATGAAACCGCTATTGAAGAAATTAAAAGATGTGCAGGAAGTCAATTTGACCCAAAACTTGCTGAACTCTTCGCAAATATTGATGACACGATAAAATTTATAAAAGAAAATCCTGATAAATACTATAAAGAATACAGTTATCTAAATAAATTTATGAATGAATAATGTCATTCATATAAATTTTCGACTTTTTGAGAAGTTATATTTTGTTCGATTTCTTCATTTTCTGAATATTCTTTCGTTAAAACTTTCTCGGTAATTTTTGCATTAACCGCATCTGCAACAAGATTTGCATAGTCCACGCATTTCTTACCTTTTACGCCTTCTGTTTCGACTTTTATTTGCCCATTTGGGTATAATCTTATTTTCATTTTTTTTGTCATATAAAACTTTCCTTAATCAATATTTACGGTTATAACTATTGAATTATCTTCAAGTATTTCTTCATTTTCTATTTCCATATTTGAATTTTCTATTTTTTGTTTCAATCTTTTATAACTATCATCTTGAACATTAAGAGCATACTCCTCATTTAACTCAGAATAAGTTTGCACGCAGTCTTTATTATTAGGTAAAGTAGCTTGCATTATAAAAGGCTCGCTAACATCACCTCTTTTAAACTCCAAGCCCATAGAAGATAATTTGCAAACAACTCTTCTGTCAGTTTGTTCAATTCCTTCTGCACCATGCTCTTCCAAAGTTTTTACTAGCAAATCGACATCAACAAATGCCGTCTTATATTCTTTTTGTATAATATCAACAACATTTCGAGGAACAAAATGAGTATTTTTATTTACCGCATCTGTTACTTCAGGAGAAAATGCAACACCCAACGTTACACCCAACATTGCTATATTAGCTAAACCTATAGGTAACATTTGAAAAATACATGACATAAAATTTTTCCTTATCTAAAATTCTAAAGTTCTTCCGCCTCTTGACTGTGAAACATTTTTACTCTCACCATCACCAACATCTTTTGTTTTATAAGATTCCAAATCTTCTTTTTGTGTTGCACTAACAGCTCTTACATTTGCCCAAGAACGCAAGCTTAATATTTGTTCTTTTTGCGTTGTAGAAAGTGGCACAGTATTTTTAATTGTTTTTTCAAAATCCTTAAATTCTAAAGGTCTTTGTTCAAAGAAAGCTTCGTACAAAGCTGAAATTATAACTTGCTCTATTTCTGCACCAACAAATCCTTCTGTCATCTTAGCTAATTTTGTACAAAGTTCTTTCGTTACCGGAACATTTTTTGATATTTCAGCATCTTTTAAATGCTTTTGTAAATGAACCTTAAAGATATCCGTTCTTTCTTTTATCGTCGGCAAATCTACAAAGAATATTTCATCAAAACGACCCTTTCTTAAAAATTCAGGAGGTAAAGAACTTATATTATTTGCAGTTGCCATAACAAAAACAGGAGAAGTTTTTTCTTGTAACCAAGTCAAGAAAGTTCCAAAGATTCTTGAAGATACTCCACTATCATTTGATGAAGAAACTCCACTCAAACCTTTTTCTATTTCATCAATCCACAAGACACAAGGAGAAACAGCTTCTGCTGTACTCAAAGCTCTTCTCATATTTTGTTCACTACTTCCGACCAAGCCACTAAAAATTTTACCAAAATCCAATCTCAATAACGGCAACTTCCATATCGAACTCATAGCTTTTGCGGTCATACTTTTTCCACAACCGGGAACTCCTGTTACTAAAATTCCCTTTGGCGATGGAATACAATATTTTTTTGCGGATTCTGACCAAGAATTATTCCTTTTTCTTAGCCAATTTTTTAAATTTTCCAACCCACCAACATCTTCAATATCTATATCACTTTTTACAAATTCTAAAATACCGGTTTTTCTGATAACCTGAACTTTTTCATTCAATATTGTATCCAAATCATCAATAGAAACTTTACCATCATTTACCATAGAAAGTGCAAATGCGTTTTCTGCTTCATATAAAGTCAATCCCAAGGCCGCTTTACAAAGCTTATCTTTATCATCTTCGGTTAAACCTTCACTTGAAACTTTTTTGTTTTGTAATAACATCAAGTTCAATTTTGCCTTTAAGTCTTCAAGCGTAGGCAACTCAAAATCAAGAATATACATATCTTTTTTCAAAGCATCAGGTATTACCAATTCCGGAGAAATAAATATGACATTTTTTCTTGCTGGACTTGTTTTTAACGGAGTTACCATATCCCTCAACTTTCTTATAATATTATAATCAGGAGGTCTATTACATAACCCGAAATTCACGTAAAAATCCAACATTATAAAAACTGCATTTTTCTCATTTTTTTGAATATAATCCAATGCTTTTTCGGGATTAGAAGTATTTTCGACAATATTTCCTGTGTCTTCATTTACAAAACCTTTTGTTTGTGTCCAAGTGTATAACTCACGAGGAACTTTAACTTGCTTTGAATCTTGAATAGTTTTCTTTATTTCTTGCCTAACTCTGTCTTCCTCATAAGTCGGAATATAAATATATGGAAATCTTGCTCTTATTAAATAAGAAAATTTTTTGTTTTGCATATAAACTCGTTTTCTTTCTACTTCTAAATATAAAAATATTATATCACGCAAAAAAAAGAATTTATAAAAATGTATCTAAAATTTTATTGAAATCACCCATTCCATTAACAAATACCGAACCGTCCTTATTAACTCTTACCTCGATTTTATTTTTATGTATCTTTAAATCATTTTCCGAATATCTGTCAGTCAAGAAAATATATCTTTTATTTTTTGACCCAACCCATGGTCTCGTTAAATCAAAAGAGGTTTTATCGAATTTTCCATCAATTAGCAAATCAGTATTTTCAAGTAGTTTATCAATAGATTTATCATTCTTAGCTTTTAAATTTTCATACAGATTTCCGCTAAAGGTCAAAACTGACAAACCAATATTTTTACACATTTGTGCAAGTTCACCAAGAGCTTCTGCCTGCTCAAAAGGTTCACCACCTAAAAAAGTAACACCTTCAATATCTTTTTGAGCCTTAATTTTATCAAAAATCTTTTCTACGGTATATTTATCACCCTTATCTTTGTCCCAAGTTTCTGTTGCCCAACAACCTTCACAGTGAATTGAACACCCCTGAACCCAAAGACAAAAGCGTTTGCCAGGACCTTCAACTTCTGTTTGCTCAATAATTTTATAAACATTTATATTCACTAAATGTCAATAATCCTTTCATCTTGCTGTGTCGATTTTTTAAGTTCTTCCAGACTTGAAACTCTCACTAAAGCTTTTATCTTATCCACGAATATACGTTTTATCTCAATTCTTGACAAAAAGTCTTCAAAAGAAGCAAAAGGCTTTTTTTCTCTTTCATTTATAATTTTCTTTGCAAGTACAATATTTACACCTGGAAGATCTGCTAATTGAGTTGAAGTTGCAGTATTTAAATTTATGACATCACAAGCCTTTCCATTACCGCCATCACCAACATTCTGGGATTGTGTCTCTGTCTCTGTACTTGACTCAGATTTTCCACCACCATAAGACCGCTCTGTAATTATGAGCCTTGCAATAGCACATTGGTCCTTTACATCAGCATAAAATGTTAAATCGCCGAAAGAATCACAAATTAAATCAAAGACTTCTGCTAAATCTGTCTTTACAAAATCATCAGATACAGCAATAAAGAATTTTGTACAACCGTTTTTATCTTTGGCAAAGCATTGAATTTGAGGAGTTTTAATATTTTCAACACGCAAATTTACAAGACAATTATCATTTTTTAAAGAAAGATTTGAACCGCCATCAGCAGGTTTTATAAGCCACTTTGTAGCCTTATCCAA
>JAGOIO010000081.1 GCA_017995595.1 bacterium
GAAGAGCATCAATATCTATTGATTCATCAAATTCTATATCTGAACCTTCTTTTTTTACTTCGTTCGATTCGTTTTCAGAAAAATTGTCCAATGCTAACCTCATTTTTTTGTTTGTGTTAAACTTATGATAATTATACATTAATTTTGGATATTAGGCAAGTAATAAAAAGATAGAAATGATGAAATTAGATAAAAAAATACTTATAAAAAATATAAAAAACCTTGGAAATGCAAGAGTTTTAGTTGTTGGAGACTTGGCTTTAGATGAAATGATTTACGGAGATACTGAGAGAATTTCAAGAGAAGCTCCGGTTTTAATTTTACAACATACACATACAAATTTAATTTTAGGTGGTGCTTCAAATGCCGCTCACAATGCTTCTGCAATAAACGGTGGAAAAGTAGGTGTTATTGGTGTTATTGGTGAAGATTATCATGCAGAAGATTTAAGAAAAACCTTTGAAAAGGCAAATATTGATACAAAATATCTTGTTGTTGATAAAAATCGTAAAACTATTGTAAAAACTAGAATTTCAGGTTCTTGTTCTCAATCAATTACTCAACAAATTGTTAGAATTGACAGACAGACAAATGCTCCTCTTTCAAAGGAAACTGAGGAAAAAGTTATAAGTAATTTGGAAGCTGCCATAAAAGATTATGATGCGATTATATTGTCTGATTATCATATCGGTACTTTAACGCAAAATATTATTGACAAGACAGTTGAACTTGCTAAAAAAGATAATAAAGTTGTTGTTGTTGATGCACAAAAAGAATTGGATAAATATAAAGGTGTTACTTCAATGACTCCTAATTTACCTGATACTCAAAAATTCGTCGGCTTTTTCGTTAAAGATGATGAAACCATGAATAAGGCTGGGAAAATTCTTCTTGATGCTTCAAAAGCAAAAGCCGTTTTAGTTACATGCGGTTCAAAAGGTATGGTTGTTTTTAATTCAAATGGTGATATAACTCCTATTCCTGTTTTTAACAAATCTGAAGTATTTGATGTTACAGGTGCAGGTGATACAGTTACTGCAATTTATACGTTGGCTTTGGCTTCTGGTGCTGAACCTGAGTATGCTGCGGTTATAGGAAATATTGCGGCAAGTATTGTTATTAAACAATTTGGTTGTGCTACAACCTCAATCAATGAAATTTTAGATAATTTAGAAAAAGTAAAACTATAATATGTCAGATAAAAATTTATAAAGGAGAAAAAAATGAATGAATTTTTAGACAAATTGATGATTAAGAAAATCAGATTAGTAGATGTTGTTATTTTAGTAGCCGTTTTGTTGGCTTTACTTGTTGGATTTCTAACTTTTATGCATTTTAGATCAACTGCTTCTAATCAAGTAGAATCTACTTCAAAAATTGCTTTCCAAGTATTTTTGAGAGGTGTTACTATTACAGGTAAAGAAAACCCAATCAGACGTGGTGATAAAACTTTCGTAAGCATAAGAAATGTTCCTTATACAGAATTAAATGTTTTAGATGTTAAAGCTGATACAAAGAAAATCGTTATGCCAAACTTAGTTCCCGGAGCTAAAAAGCCTTTCGTTTTGGTTGATGATTATTCTCAAGCTTTTATGTATGATATGGTTGTTACCGTTGTTGATACTGCAAAAATCACAAAAGATGGTGCTGTAGTTGGCGGAAATAAAATTAAAATCGGTTTACCTATAACTCTTGAAGGTAAAGCTTATAAGTTTAACGGTACTGTTTCTAATATTGTTGTATTGCCTCCAAATGCTCAAATCCCTCAAGCAGGTCAGCAACCACAAGCTCAAGCACAAGTTCAAGGTCAAACTCCAAAAACTTTAGCTCCGGCATCAAAATAGAAGTTGAGGAAAATTTTAAATGTTTAAAGATAGTATAATATTTTCAAATATAAATAAATTTCTCGCTTTTTCTCAGGAAAAGTGTGAGTATTTATGTGAAAACAGTGTATTTATAAAAAATATTGATAATTTGATACTTTTTACAATTCTTGCTGTTTTACTTTGCTCAGCCTTTGCATCTTCAGATGTCTTGGGTTACGTAGGGCTTGTTACAATCTTTTTGACTGTAATTAAGTTGTTTGTTAAAAAAGGTGAGAAGTTAGATGGAACTTTATTTGAGTTCTTTTTATTGGCTTATTTCTTGATAGTGATTATAAGCCTTTCTGGTTCTTCACTATTTTATTTAAGCTTAAAAGGCTTTTTAAAAACATTTACATATTTAGGCTTTTATTTTTCAGCAGTACAATATTTTAAAAATAATAAATCTAAAATATGGTGGGCAGTCGGAGCTATCGCTTTGAGTGCAAGTATTGAAAGCTTAATTGGTTTGGTTCAAAGTTTTGCTCAAGTTGATGAAATTTCAGGTTGGCAAGATATGTCTCAAATTAATCCGGAAGATGTTTTGACAAGAGTTTATGGAACGCTTCAACCTTTTAATCCAAACTTATTAGGTGGTTATTTTGTTGCCGCTTTCCCTTGTCTTTTAGGTTGTGCAATTTACAATCTCGTACAGAAAAAGTATATGTTGGCTTCTTTTGCCACAGTATTTGCAATACTTGTTGCTTATACGACAATTCTTACAGGGTGTAGAGGTGCTTATTTGGGCTTATTTGCTATGCTACTTGTTACGTTTTGCTTCTTGGGCAAATATATTTGGCAAGTTGGTAGCGAAAAACTCAAGAAAATCTATCTTTCAACCATTGGAGGCTTATCAGCTTTCTTTGTAGCTTTAGTTCTTTTTGTTAGCTCTATAAGAACTAGAGTCGTTTCAATATTCGTTATGAGAGAAGATTCATCTACATCTTTTAGATTAAATGTTTATCATTCGGCTTTTAATATGATAAAAGATAATTGGTTATTGGGTATTGGACTTGGTAATCAAAATTTTAGAGAAATCTACGGATTGTATATGAGAACAGGTTTTGATGCTTTAAGTGCTTATAGTATTTACTTGGAAACTGCAGTTGAAAGCGGAATCTTTGCCTTGTTTGCATTTTTGGCTTTTGTTGGAACTTTCTTGTACAAGGCTGTAAAATTTGTAATCGGTGATTATAAATTTGAAGATGTAATTCTTGTCGGTATTGCACTTGTTTCTGTCGTTGGCGTTATGGTTCACGGGTTCGTTGATACTGTATTCTTCAGGCCGCAGTTGCAATTTGCTTTCTGGACATTGATTGCTTCTTCATCTGCAATTCTAAAAATTAATGCTGATGAAAATATATAGTTTATAAAAACGTATAAAAAAGCCTCAGATTTTATCTGAGGCTTTTTTATTTTATTTATTTTTAAAACTTAAAAATTAGACAAACTACCCTGTACGGCGATTTTGCATGAAAGCAGGATCTGCACCTAAACTGTAAATCGTAAAGTCATTTTCAGGGGCAAAATACTTTCTTAAAAACGCTGCATTAGTAATCTTTTCATCACAAATATAAGACGTTGCCTTTTCCTTAAGGAAGCTCGCAAACACTCGTTGTTTGTGACTTAGCTGATAGTCTCTAGGATTTTTTCTAATATCCATACCTATATTTTAACGCTTTTTGCATGTTTTTTCATCATGTAGCGGCATAAAAAGTAATAAATGATTACAATTCAGCTGAAAAGTATTGATTTATAAGGATAATTTCTTCGGCTCTTGTTAGCGTAGAATTGTTAAGTTTGTGTCGCAAAACATGGTCCAGTGCGGATTTGAAACTCTTTGAAGGTTTATATCCAAGATTTATTAAGTCTTTGCCTGTTATAGAAATTTTTATATCTTTTAATTCATCTAAGAACTTTGTGATTTGTTCTTTGTTCGAAAAATTTGAGGCTAGAATTAATGCTTCGACGGAGCTTTTACAAAGAGCTTTGTATATCTCAAAATTGTCGTTTTTAATTTTTGATGAAATTATTTTTTTTGCATTAATAATTATATTTTTTTCATACTTTGTAAGTTCAAATTTTGTCAAAAATTCTTCTGTTTTATTTATAATAAATAGTCCAAAATATATTATCCATATATTTTCAGGTTTATATTTGTTTATTACCTCTTCTATGTTGAAAGTTATTTTGGGTGGTATTTCTTGTGAAATGAGTTTGTAGATTTTTTGATTTATAAATCTTGATAGTGCTTCTGATGAATTTTGTTCAAAGGTTAACTTTATCTCGTTTTTTATTCTATTATAACCCATGTCATAATTTATATTTTCCATATATTTGTCTTGTAGTTTTTTCGTTTCGTTATTGAGTTCAAATCCTAATCTGACAGAATACTTTAGTCCTCTGATAATTCTTGTCGGGTCATCAATAAAACTGTTTTTATGTAAAATTTTTAATTCTTTCTTTTTTAAATCTTCAAATCCGTTGACAAAGTCTATTAATTCCCCAAAATTATCTTTGTTAAGTGAAAAAGCAAGAGAATTAACTGTAAAGTCTCTTCTTATAACATCTTCTTTCAAACTGCAACCGAGTTTTGTAACAGGCAAATGACCTTTTTGTGGGTATTTTTCGCTTCGAGTTGACGTGAAGTCGATGTTTTCGTTATCAAGTGAAATTTTTATTCCGCCAAATTCTTTGTGAATGCTTAAAATTTTTGCTCCAAATTTTTGTTCAAGTGCTTTTCCTAACTCATAGCAGTTTCCAATAACAGTGATATCTATGTCATGGCTTGGAATATTGAGTAACATATCACGTACAATTCCGCCAATAAGGTAAATTTTACACCCTGTAAAACTTGCCATTTCACTGCACTTCAATAAAATGTTTCTTATTTCCGTTGAAAAATATTTATCATATAGATTAATGATGTTCATAATGCCTATTTTAGCGTAAAATGTGATAAAAGTACATAAGAATAAAAATAGCTAAGAGTATTTTATAAATACAAAGGACAGATTATGTTAGAAGAAGCAACAAAAGTTATAAATTCAGCATTTAATAATAGTTTTATAAAAAGACTAAGTTTATACTTGCACGATTGCGTTAGAGAAGAAGTAAAGAGTTCGACTTTTAGAAATCTAAAACAGGACAAAGATAATAAGTGGATTTTCTTGCAGGGTGAGGAAACTTTATTTCATAACTTTGGTGATTTCTTAAGACTTGACGGTTCTGACAGTAAGTTGACAGAATTGATGATTCAAAGTGAGATGAGTCAAAAAGATAAATATTTAATTTACGGCTATTTGTTTTTGGTTGGAAAAAATGGTAAGCATAAAAAATCTAATGAATTTTTAACTCCGTTGTTATATATGCCATGTAAATTAGAACGAAACGGTGTAAATATTAATTGCATTTTACAAGATGAAGTTTTGTCATTGAATACAGGAGCATTAACAGCGTTAATGGCAAAAACAGATGATGAAGATGAAACAGAGCAACTTCTTGAAGGTTTGTTAGATGTTGTACCTGATTTACCTATTACTGAAGAAAAAATGGATATTTTCTTAACAACTTTAAGGTCTATTATTCCGGATATTGAAATAAAGTTTGACCATTCAGAAGATGCTGATGATGAAAATTTAGAAAAGGATTTTTATAGCGAAGTTGATAAAGTCGATGCTGAAAATTTTGATGATTTAGTTGAAGAAGAAGTTTCTAAAAATAAGGTTAAACTTGATAAAATTACAATAACAAATCAGTTTTCAATAATTTTAACTAAGAGACCTTCTGTTACAGCTGGCGTTTTGCACGAGTTAGTACAGATTTCCGAAAAACCAAGTGGTGTTTATAGAGAAACTTCTTTAAACATTATAAATGAGGAATATTTGCAAACAAAAGGCAAGTTGGTTGATAATCCAAACAAGCAATTAAAGGATTTGAAAGATTTTGTTGCTGTAACTCCATTATCTTTAAGTGATACACAAGAAAATGTAATAAAAAGTATTGAAAATAATTCTCTTGTTGCGGTTTACGGGCCTCCTGGAACAGGAAAATCCCAAACCATAGTAAATTTAGTTTCACATTTGATTGCAAATGGTAAAACTGTGCTTGTTGCCTCTCGTATGGACAAAGCTGTAGATGTTGTTGCAGAAAGATTGAATGAACTTGGTGCTCCGTTTTTGGCTTTGAGAGCAGGAAGAGCTAATTATCAAAAACAATTAAGCTTTCAACTTCAAGACTTGCTTGCAGGTAAAGTTGATATTGACGACGGGTATGAAGATTCTGTTATTGCTGATGTTAAAGATATGAAAGAGCTTTTAAATTCAATAAAAGAGCTTGAAAAAAAAGGCGAATCTATAATAAAACTTGAAAAAAAATGGCAAGAACTTTTTATACAGAAAAAAGAGCAGGAACTGGTTTTAGGCAATCATATTTATATAAAGCAGCCTTTGAAAAAAGCAGAGATAGAACAAGTTGCAACGATTGTTAAAACAATGAGTAAAAATTTGGAAAAAACAGGATTTTTAACTGAA
>JAGOIO010000004.1 GCA_017995595.1 bacterium
AAAAGGTCCCGTATTGTAAAGACTTTCTATCCCCTACACCGCAAACTGATAACATATAAATCTCATAAAACTAAACGTATTACAACTGTAGCATAAATATTTCAAATTGGCAACTTTTTTTAGTAAATTTACAAATTACCCACACGGAGTTGAGAAAATTTTATATTTATTATAAACTCATACAAAATGAATGAAAGGAGTTTATTATGAAATTTGTATGTCAAGTTTGTGGATACACAGTAGAAGCTGATGAAGCACCGGAAAAATGCCCTATTTGCGGAGCACCAAGAGAGAAATTCACAGCAATAAAAGATGATGAAAAAGCATGGGCATCAGAACATAAAATAGGTATTGCAAAAGGCGTTGACAAAGAAGTTTTAGACGGATTGCACGCACACTTCACAGGAGAATGTACAGAAGTCGGAATGTACCTTGCTATGTCAAGACAAGCTGACAGAGAAGGCTATCCTGAAATTGCAGAAGCTTATAAAAGAATAGCTTTTGAAGAAGCTGAACATGCCTCAAAATTTGGAGAAATGCTTGGTGAAGTATTAGAAGCTGATACTAAAGCAAACCTAAAAGCAAGAGCTGAAGCTGAATTTGGAGCTTGTGCAGGCAAAACTGATATTGCCAAAAGAGCTAAAGAATTGAACTACGATGCTATCCACGATTCAGTACACGAAATGGCTAGAGACGAAGCTCGTCATGGAAAAATCTTTGAAGGCCTTTTGAAAAGATACTTCGGTTAATTTCATAACATTTCATAAAAAAAAAAGAGCTTTTCTGTTAGAAAAGCTCTTTTTTTATACTAATTCCGGAACTGATTTTATTGGATAAAACATTCTGGCTGAAGAATAAAAGTTTTCAGGATTTGAACTTACAAAGAATTTTTCATAACCTTCTTTTTCACTATCTGTAAGTAATCCGCTAACTTTCAAATCTTTAGCAATATAATCAGCAAAATATACAGCAGGATCTATAAACATAGTTTTTGGTGCAAATTTCGAAAGAACTTCTGTTAAATACGGATAATGAGTACAACCTAAAACTATCTTTTCAGGATTGTTTTTCAACATTTCATCTAAATAGAATTTAATTATTGAAATATTTTCAGGTTTTTCCTTAGAATTTTCCTCAACTATTTTCACCCACTCAGGACAATACATACTAAATACTTTTAAATTTTTGTTATATTTTTTCAATTCTCTCTCATAAGCCCCTGATTTTACAGTAGCCTCAGTAGCAAAGACACCAATTCTTTCTATATTTTGAGATGCAATGATTTTTGCAGCACTTTGAATTATAGGATAAACCTTAAAGTCATATTTGTCTTTCATTTCATCATAAACAACAGACGAAGTAGTATTACATGCCATAACCAACGCTTTAACTTCTCGTTCAGCAAAGAAATCAAACACGACCTTTGCATAATCTAACAATTGAGCCTTTGTTTTTTCACCGTAAGGTAAGTGCTTTGTATCACCATAATACATAAAATTTTCATTAGCTAAAATCTTCTTTACTTTTTGATATACAGTAACTCCTCCGACTCCTGAATCAAAAAATGCTATTGGTTGTGTATTCTTCATAAATTTTCTTCTACTACTCTTATCTTTCACCGTTTAGATATTTTATAATACCTTCAGCAACGGCTCTTGCTGTCTGGTTCTTTCTCGCAGAACCAACCATTTCAGCACGCTCTCTGTCATTTGAAATGAAGCCAATCTCGACTAAAATTGACGGAATATTTGTATGATTAATAACATAAAATCTATTTTTTAACAAGCCCCTATCAGGACTCTTAATATAATGTGTAAGCGAAGCATGAACGACTTTAGCCAACGGAATACTGCTTTCATGATAATAATGAGTTTCTAACCCTGTCGCAGAAGTTCCTGCACAAGAATTTACGTGAATACTAACGAAAATATCAGGATTCTTTGCCGCAGTTATTATCGTTCTATCCTGAAGTGAAACAAACGTATCATTACTTCTCGTCATATAAACAGTAATACCTTTACTTCTAAGTATTGCCTCTATTCTTTTAGTAACATCAAGATTTATATCTTTCTCGTTTATTCCTGCTCTTATAGCTCCGTAATCAGAACCTCCATGACCTGCATCTAAAACTACGACCTTTCTACCACTCCGCCTTACAACAGGCACCGCAGGTAACTCTATAGAATGTTCTACAGGTTCTTTTTTAATTGCAGAATTTATATAAACTTTCCTAATAGTTCTATGAGAATTTACTGAAGACTCTCTTGAAACATTATTATCACTTTTTTTTGAGCTAACACTAAATTTGGTTCCTGAAATTAAAACTTTTACAATTCTTCCGTCAGCACTGATAAAAGTTTCAGCCTGAGAATCTTTCTGTAATGGAACATTTAAAACTAGACCACCTTTATTTAATTCCTCAAGTGTAATTTTACTCATTGTTGTTCCATTTATTTCATTTCTGAAATCAGACTTATTATTCAGCTTAGCATTATAGAAATAAATTTTTAACATACCATCAAGTCGTTTTATAGATTGAACGACTTGAGAATCAAATGAAATTGCAAATTCATCAGTTTTACTGTCTATAGATTTATATCTGTAATCAAGAGTATTCGTATAATGAGAGAATAATGAATTTATAGAAATTTTATCAGGATTTACAAATAAAACAGATTGAGCATCTGCAGAATATAACGGAATATATTTATCTGCATTTGAAGACGTAATAACTAACCGAACTTTATTTACAGAATACTTTTGGATATTAGCTGTTTCAGCCTTTGAAACGACAAAATCTTTGTTATCTAAAGAAGAATCTAATGTTGCATTTGGCAAATCGAACGTAACTCTTGTCGGATTAGATTGCACGACAGGTTTTTGAACGCATAGCGGACCTGCAGAACGTACCAAAAATCCGGTTGAAGTAGATTCAGCAGAATTTATAAAGGTTCTTGATAAAAGTTTCAAGTTTTTATTATGAAGATTATTTGTAGTTTGCGTAGCTTGATTAGAACTCGTTGAAAATGCATTTTGAATTTGTTGCATAACCTTATCTTGAGAAGAATTTGAAGAATTCGTATTTGTCAAATCAGAGTCTGATATCTGAGTAGTTTCAACGAAATCGCCATTCATATAACCTTGATCCCTATATAACTCTTCAAAATAATCATTCTTTGGTGCAACATTCTTTAACCTGATTATTATATTATTATTGAATTTTAAAAAAGCTATTTTTTTATAATCGAATCCATTTTTCAGATAAAAAACGACTCTTACTGTATTTGCAGATGAAGAATACTGGTTAATCTTGACTTGAGTAATATCACCTGAATTGAAATACCAATTTTGAGCACCAGATTGTAACACCGCAGAATTAATATCAAAATATACCCTTGAAGGATTTGAGAGTTTGACAAGTTTTATTTTATTTAATATAGGTTCAGTCGTATTATCAGGCGAAGAAATATACATCATGAAATTTGAGGTATCAAAATTAACAGACGTAATTTTGAATAAATCTTTTGCAAAAGCACCCTGAAAAAGCATGAAAAAACAAAATATTAATAATATAAATTTTTTTAACATATTAAAAAATCAACTATCTTCCCTAAGTCTTGCCAAGTTCATAATACATCACTCAGCTCTTTTCCGTCTATTGACCATTATACTACTAATTCAAAACTCTTACAAGAATGTTAACAAATTTAATTTTCTTGAAAAGTTTAATAAAACAGATATAATTAAATTATCATATAGAGGGGATTTTTATGGACAAAAGATGGTATGACACTCACGAAGAAACAATCAGAACACTTGAAAGAATAAAAGAGCTTGATGAAGAAGCTCAAAATGAAATTGCAGCAAGCATAATAGAAATTGCAAAACAAATAAAAGATATACATAAAGAAGAAGATGAACCCGAATTAAGTTTAGGTATAAACAGGGTTTTAGGATTGTATCAAAGTTCAAATTCAAGAAGATGGTATGATAAGAATTCAGAATTAGCATGTGCAATGAGAACAATCGCAACGTTACCGGAAGAGGACTTTAAGAATATCATGGAAGGATTAAGCATTTCTCTTGGTGGTTAAAATTTGAAAGATTTTTTCTAAATGAAAGATATGAAAAAAATAAAGTCAAAACAAGCTGTTGCCGATATAAATAAAAGAGCTTAGTATGTAGGAGACTTTATAATGGCAAAAATTATCGACAATTTATCAGGAAGAAGAACAATTAAAATGTCAGTAGATGACGTTATATCTACAGTTAGAGAATACCAAAGAATCACAAAGAATAACCGAAATTATGAAATAACAAGAATTTTACTAAAGCAGAATGAAATTTATATCCCCGAAGATGTCTAAATTACTCATTTTCATTTTCCTCAAAAACGACAGATTTTTTACAATCAAAAACTAAATCTTTAACATTAACATGTAAAGATTTCATGAAAGGTGTCATTTCTGATAGGATTTTTGATTTTCTAAACATAAGTTCTTGAGCAATCATAGAGCTTTTACATGCAATAACCATAATTCCTCCGCCTCGCATGCCATAAGGTTTCGAGCCTTTAGCAAACTTGGCACCGACAACTTTGTCCCAAAATTTGTAGAGATTGTTACGAGTTATGGCCTTTTTTAATTCAGGCGAAGATATTATTTCAGAAATAATACTGCCTGCATCTTCAAAGTCTGTATATAAAACTTTTCGCATTACTGTTCCTTTGTGGTAAACTTAATTATAGTAAGATTATACTTTAAAAGAATAGAAAAATGGATAGTTATAAAATATTTGAAGAAAAAATAAAAGAATCAAAGCATATTTTGATTTTATCACACGTAAATCCTGATGGAGACACATTAGGTTCTATGTGTGCCGTTTATGCATCAATATTAAAGAAGTACAAAAAGAAAGCTGAAATGCTTATCTTTTCAAAGCTTCCACAAAACTATAAATTTTTACCATACGTTAATGAGATAAAGACTCTTGATATGATAGATAAATCAAGAGAATATGATTTGGTTATAACAACAGACGTTGCAGCACTGGATAGAGTTCTTGATGCTCAAATTCTCTTTGAAAAAGCAAAGTATAGAATAAACATTGACCACCATAGAACAAATGATGGATTTGGTGATACTACTTATATTGAACCTGATGCAAGTTCTGCAGGAGAAGTAGTTTATCATATATTAAATGCTCTTAATTGGGATATAGATTTAGAAATTGCAACATGTATTTATACAGCAATCTTAACAGACACAGGAGGATTCAGATTTGAAAATACCTCTAGTGAAGTTTTAAAGATTGCTTCAACCTTAGTTGAAAAAGGAATTATTCCTAAAGATATCTTCAAAAAATGCTATGAATCTAAAACTAAAGGTATGGTTTTGTTTCAAAATTACTGCGTTAGTAAATCTCAATTTGTTAATGATGACAAAATTGCATATACAGTAGTCTATAAAAAAGATATGGAAAAATTTACAGCTGGTGATGATTACACCGATGGAATTGCCGAAGTTTTACGTTCCATTATGACAACGCAAGTATCTTTTGTCGTTAAAGAAGTTGATTCTAAAACTTGTAAGATTTCAATGAGAAGTAAAGGAATAGATGTCGCAAACATTTGTTGCAAATTTAATGGAGGCGGACATAAATTCGCCGCAGGTTGCACAATAAAAACATCATGCAAAGATGCTGTCAAGAAATTACTTAACGAGATAGAAAAAGAGTTATAATGAAAAAAGTTTTTAAATACCCTAAACATATTTACAACGCAATAATAGACTATGACTTCAGTGGTCGTTCTGCTGAAATGGGATTTATGCTTGTACTTGGAATCTTTCCTTTTATGTTATTTCTTGTCGCAGTTTTTGGCTGGCTGGGTCATAAAACATTCATGAACTCGGTCTTACTTTTTTTATCAAACATAATGCCTATAGATGCAATGAATTTAATAAGAACTGTTTTAAGAGAAGTAATGATTTTTTCTAAAGGCGGATTAATGGGAGCAATAGGTTTTGTTGTTACATTATTTCTAACCTCAAATGCAGTTGCCGTTGTTCTTAAAGGATTAAATACAGCTTATCAGGTAGAAGAAACTCGCTCTTTTTTATACACAAGGGTTCTATCCTTAATCATGGTTTTTGTAAATACATTAGTCCTATTTTTAAGCATAAACTTAGTAATTTTCGGTAAATTAATAGTTAATTTTTTAACCAGCTATTTTGGAATAACACATGCTATCGCTTTAACCTTTTTAACTTTACGTTGGCCGATAGCCTTTTTAGCTCTATATGTTATGGCATTTATAAATTACTATATTCTACCTGATTTAAAAGGCGAAGAAAGTCTAAAAAGAAAAAGTGCTTTACCTGGAACACTATTTTTCTGCATATTTTGGTTAGCAGGCTCTTGGGGTTTTTCAATATATGTAAACAACTTACATACATACAACAGGGTATATGGAACAATTGGAGCTTTCGCAATGCTTATGATGTGGCTATATTACAGCTCTATGCTTTTATTAATAGGTGGAGAAATGAATTCCAGAGTATATAATAAACTTGAACGTTCTAAAAATAATGAACAAAAGTAAAGAATAGGTTATTTACATTATTGAAATTTGACTTATCTTTGTTAAAATAATTTAGAGGATAAAAGGAGAGATATTAATGAAAAATATAGTTATTTATTCTAATCAACCGAATTCACAACTAAAACCAATTTTGGAAAAAATTGATGATACAAATGTTCGTGTTGAGGTAGATACACCTTTAAAAGAATACAACATACTAAATCCGAGCCTTATTATAGTTGAATCGGTTCAAAATTTAAAAGATGTATTGATGACAACAAAGTTTAAATGCTCAGTTTTGTTTGTTGGACCAATTTTTACAGACGTTACGGTTAGAGCTGAAGCTTTTGACTTTATCAATACTCCAATAAATCCTGATGAATTAACTATTAGAGCAAATGCTTTACTAAAAATAAAAGAACTTAGAGATACTTTGGGACTTGCAACAACAACTGATGAATTAACAGGTTTGCACAATAGAAAATATTTACAAGAGCGTCTTGAAGCTGAAATGTCTCGTGCTAAACGTTACAAGACTAAACTTTCTTGCTTGTTGTTTGATATTGACTTTTTCAAAGTCGTTAACGATATGTACGGCTATGAATGGGGCGACGTTTTACTTCGTTCTTTAGCTGATAAATTAAAAAGTTTAATAAGAAAAGAAGATGTTTTGACAAGATATGGTGATGAAGAATTTTTGTTAATATTACCTAATACATCAGAAGAAAATGCTTTTCTTTTCGGTGAACGTTTCAGAAGAGATATAGAAAAAATGGAATTTATTCCTGCAGGAGAAGAAGAAAGACACCCTATTACTATTTCTGGGGGAATATCAACTTATCCTTGCTTGGAAAATGTTGATGAAGATGCTAATACCATTATCAGATATTCTGAACATGCTTTATATAATGCAAAGAAACGTGGTAAAAATAAAATCGTTTTATTCTCTCAAATTAACTTAGAATATTAGTTAATGATTATAATTAAATATTAGCCTAAAAAGCAACATGTTAACATGTTGCTTTTTATTTTTTATAATGCTAATATAAAATTGAAGTTTCTGCAAAAACAATAATAGTGTATAATGAACACTATTTAGTATTGTAAAAAAATGGGATATTACTAACAAAAAAATATATGTTACAACTTTATACGAGAGGTTTAGTGTTTAAAAATTAGGAGGTCAAATGAGAGTTTACCAAGTTACTCGAAACAATATGCAAAATGATTATGCAAGTAGTGTTTCAAATTATGCAACAAAGAGTATTAAAAGTGAAAATAATAATGGAATCAATGAAATAAGTAACGTTTGCTATAAACCTATATCAAAAGCTTATAAGCCGGCAGCAGTCATTTCCTTTAGCGGAGCAAGCAGAAACAAAAATGAAGCAATTTATGTTGGAGCTGAATTACCTCCATTTTGGAAAAAAGGCGGAGTTGCAACAGTAATGAACGACTATGAAGGTGTTCATATCATACCTTATTACAACGGAAAGATAAAATATGATGCCGAAACAGGAAATATAACAAATGATAGTACTGTTGATGTCCTAAGATTGAAAGATAAAACACCGGTTGCAACAAATTTAAACCTAGACGAAAAGACTGAAGAGGAAATCCTTTCTAATCCTAAGAATTACACAAAGCTTGAAGAAGTCGCACATGACACAATGGAATGGGGACTAAATGACAAAGAAGACATAAGGCTTTACAGAGTAGTTCCAAAAGAAGAAGATGTTAAAAAGGCAGAAGCTGAAGGTAAAAAGCTTTATGATACGTATATGGTTTATACAAATGGTACAGCATTAATGAGAGAACCTTACAAAGATGTTTATGGCGGATACTCTTTTGGTACAAAAGACTTACCTAGTAATGCAAAAAATTGGACAGGTGATAACTACGCAAAATTCAATAAAGCTCTTGTAAAATTACTTCCTAACGTAAAAAGTGATGCAGCAACAGTTGTTTGTAGCGATACACAAAGTGCATACGTTCCTTATTATATGGAACAAGAATACAAAAAAGGTAATGAATTTATAAAAGATTTAAAACCAACTTATGTAATACACAACGCAGGACTTGGCTATACGGGTGGAACATCGGCTCAAAATATGTTCGTAAACTTAGCAACAAAAGAAGAAATTGAAGCAGTTAAAGATAGTCCCGAATATGTAGAAGCTCTAAAAAGCGGAAATGTCGATAAATTTTTCAAAGAAATGATGCCAAATGCATTAAATGACCTAAATAATCCAAGCGGATTAATGATTCCGTTAAAGCTTAGAAAAGACGGATATGTTCCGGCAGTAACCACTGTTGCGGAAGATTATGCAAAAGCTATTACAAATAATCCGATTACAGCACCTGAAATTTATAATACAGCTCAAGAATTGAAAAAAGAGGGTAAGGAAATTCTTGGAATATTAAATCCACTAAACGATCCCAAACTAACCCCTTATAAACCACTTCCACTTCCTGGTTTTGGAATGCCTCAAGAAGTAAAAATTAATGACACAACAGAAACAATTCCTGCTCTTGAAAGTTTTAAAGAAGGAATGTCTCTTGATGAAATGAAACAAGTAAAGAATAGAAATAAACAAAATCTTTTCAACAGACTCAGCGGAAAATACACTCAAAACAAAGTTTTGACAGGTCTTGATAACAAAAAAGCTAACCTTATCGGCAACATATCACCAATTTGGTCTGAAAAGATTTCAAAAGGTGAAGATGTAAAACTATTTGTAAGCTGGGGCCGTGGAGATTTTCAAAAGAACTTAGATACAGTAATTGAAGCATTTAAGAAATTTGCAAAAACTGAAAACGGTAAAAATTCTGTACTTATTCTTGGTGGCGAATTAGCTTCAGATAACCCTGAATCAATAAATATCAGACAAAAAGTTGAAAGCTTTAAAACCGATAAAGACTTAATGGGCAGAACATGCTTTATGGACGGATTTGCCCCAGGAACAGAACTTGCAAGTGCAGCAGATGCTTCAGTCCTACCTTCAAGATTTGCACCATGCGAACTTACAGATTTAGAATCTAAAAAATATTTCTGTACGCCAATCGTTGCTGGAACTCAGGGTATGGAACAAAAGAACTTTGACCCAAGAAGAACAAGTGAACTTACAAAAGCTGATGCATATAAAACAGAACATGAATATCAGATGGGACACGAAAAACTTCTTACAGTTTCAGAAGATTATAAAACTAAATTTGAAAAATTAGTTGAAAAAGAAAAAGGCAGATTAGCAATTCGTGGAGTAAAACCTGAATTGATTAATGATATTGCACAAAAAAATGTATTAAATAGTGAAGAGGCCGGACTATTATACAGAGTTGAAGCCGATAAAATAATGACAAATGACGTTATAAATGCAATGAATTCTGTAGCAACTCAAACAAAAGACATTGGAGAAACAATTTACAAAAACCAAATTTCATTAAAAACAGGTTGGGATAATAACCAAAATCTACACCCTAGTAATGAAACAAGTCGCCAAATGTATAAAAGAATACATTTAGAAGCAGATTCTAAAGCTCCAACTACTGAATTCGTAAAAATCCCTGAAACAATAATGTCTCGAGTTAAGAATGTGGCAAATACTATAACAGATTCAATAAAAGAATCTGTTGAAAACACAACTGATACTGCAAAAGAAGCTGAAAATGAGGTAAAACAAAAATCAGGTAAATCTAAATATATACTTGCAGGACTTGGCTTAATCGGTGTAGGTGCAGGGGTTTACAATTATTACAAACATAGTCAAAAGAAAGATGTGCAACAACCTTTAAATACTGTTGCTTAAGCTTTAAAGTTTCATAAAAGAGTGTATAAGTGTAATAAAAAAGAGCTAACCTTATAAAAGGTTAGCTCTTTTGAAATTTAAAATTTAAAAATCTAATTAGAAGTTTAAACCAGCTTCTCTAGCAGCATCAGCTAATGCAGCAATTCTTCCATGATATAAGAAACCGCCTCTATCAAATACAACATCTTTAACTCCAGCTTTTAAAGCTTTCTTTGCAACAGTTGTACCAATTAACTTTGCAGCATCAATGTTACCACCATGTTTCAAAGTTTCTCTCATTTCTTTATCATTTGAAGAAGAAGAAGCTATCGTAACACCTTTAACATCATCAATTACTTGAGCGTAAATGTGCTTTGTACTTCTATAAACAGCCAATCTTGGAGCTTCAGCTGTACCAGACAACTTAATTCTCAAAGTTTGGTGTCTTTTTCTAACTTGATTTTTTCTATTTTTTGATGAAATCATTTTTTCTCCTTTACCCAAACTTTACAAGATAAACAGGAAAGTTTATACGGGCTAAATTATTATCTAACTAATTACTACTTCTTACCAGCTTTACCGGCTTTACGTCTTACGTATTCACCTTCGTATCTAACACCCTTACCTTTGTAAACTTCAGGAGGACGTTTAGAACGAATTGCAGCAGCAACATCACCAACAGTTTGTTTATTATGACCAGAAACTGTAATTTTTGTATTTGCTTCAACTGCAATTTTAATACCTTCAGGAGGAACAAAATTAATTGGGTGAGAATAGCCTAAAGCAAGATTCAAAGTTGTACCTTGCATTGTAGCACGATAACCAACACCTTGAATTTCCAATTTCTTTACAAAACCATCTTTAACACCAACAATGGCGTTTGCAACCAAAGTTCTTGAAAGACCGTGTAAAGCTCTTGTTTTTCTTTCGTCATCTTTTCTTTCCAAAATAACTTTATTATCTTCTTTTTTTAATGTTATTTCATCTCTAACTGTAACTGTTTCAACACCCAAAGGTCCTTTTGCAGTAATAGTTTGACCGTTGATTGAAACTTCTACACCTTGAGGAATTTCAATAGGTAACTTTCCTATACGAGACATATTTTTCTCCATTTCTACGGGCTTTTCTGTCGATTGCACCCGCCTAATTTATATAATACAAAAGTAATTACTTAAAAAGTAATTACCATACGTAGCAAAGAATTTCTCCGCCAATATTTTCTTTACGAGCTTTTCTATCAGTCAAAAGTCCCTTGCTTGTAGAAATAATCGCAATACCCAAACCACCAAATACTTGTGGTAAATTTTTAGATTTGCAATAAGTTCTCAAACCAGGTCTTGAAATTCTTGAAAGATTAGAAATAACCGGTTTATTTTTTTCATCATACTTTAAAGCGATAGATAAAATCTTGAATTTTCCTGAATCTTTTACAGAATAATCAACGATATAACCTTCGTCTTTTAATAATTTTGCTAATTCAACTTTTAACTTAGAACTAGGCAACTCAACTGTTTCATGAGCAACCATGTTAGCATTTCTAACTCTTGTTAGCATATCTGCTATAGGATCTGTATTCATTTTATATTTCCTTATTTTAACTACTTACCAAATTGTTGAAACATCAACAAATCTAGCAGTATAGTAAAAAAACAATAAGATTATATCAAATTATTTAATTTACTACCAACTAGCTTTAACTACACCAGGCAACAAGCCTTCGTGAGCCATTTTTCTTAAACAAATTCTGCAAAGACCGAAATCTCTGTGAAAACCGTGAGGTCTTCCACAAATACTGCATCTATTGTGTAATCTAACTTTAGAATATTTTCCTTTAGATACAAGTAATTCTCTTTTTGCTTCTTTGTTTATCATCGCTTTCTTAGCCATGAAATTCTCCTTTGTTTTATTTACTTTGTGTGCATTCGCACCTATTTTACTCTATTTTTTTAAACCTTTAAAAGGCATACCCAATTCTGCTAATAAAGCTCTTGCTTCATCATCAGTTTCAGCAGTTGTGATAATAGATACGTTCATACCTTTTACCAAATCAACTTCTTCATATTTAATTTCTGGGAATAAAGCTTGTTCTTTCAAACCTAAAGTATAGTTGCCTCTGCCATCAAAACTTTTAGCACTTATACCTCTAAAGTCTCTGATTCTTGGAAGAACAACACAAATCAATTTTTGTAAGAAGTCATACATTCTGTCGCCACGTAATGTTGCCATAGCACCAACAGGCATTCCTTCTCTTAATTTGTATGTTGCAATAGACTTCTTAGCCTTTGTAACTACGGCCTTTTGACCAGCTATTTTTGTCAATTGAGCTTCAATAACTTCAGCAATCTTTGAGTTGTGAGAAGCTTCACCAACACCCATATTCAAAACGATTTTACTAACCTTTGGGATTTTCATATCATTAGTATAACCGAATTTTTCTTTTAACGCTTTTTTAACGTCTTCATCATATTTTTTCTTTAAGCTTTTTGTAACTGTCATTTCTTTCTTCCTTATTGAGGATACCTAAACTAGATATCCAATTTTTCACCACATTTTTTACAAACACGAACTTTTTTACCATCAACTACATCGTGCTTGATCCTTGTCGGTTTTTCGCAATTAGGACAAACTATCATAACCTTAGAGGCATTCAAAGGAGCTTCCATTTTTACCAAACCACCTTGAATTCCTGCCATAGGGTTAGGCTTTTGAGCCTTAGTTACCATATTTGCACCCTCTACAATTACTTCTGCTGTATCGGGCATTGCCTTTTTAACGTTACCGATTTTTCCTTTGTCTTTTCCGGCTATTACCATAACTCTGTCTCCGGATCTGACCTGTAACTCATTGTTATTTTCTTTTTTAACAAATTTCATTTTTATATTTCTCCTGTTTGGGTTTCGCTTTCGAATCTCTATATTGCCTGATTATCGCTTCATATTCGAAAAGCGAATTGGCATATCCGGTTTTTGACTAGATAACTTCCGGTGCTAGAGATACAATCTTCATAAAGTTCTTATCTCTAAGTTCACGAGCAACTGGTCCAAAAACACGGGTTCCACGAGGGTTTCCGTCTTTATTTATTATAACTGCTGCATTTTCATCAAATCTGATTACTGATCCGTCGTTTCTCTTGATATCGGCTTTTGTTCTTACAACAACAGCTCTAACAACTTCAGATTTTTTAACAGTCATATTTGGGGTTGCATCTTTAACTGTAGCAACAATTACGTCGCCAACAGCTGCAAACTTTCTATTTGAACCACCCATAACACGTATGCACAAAATCTCTTTTGCACCTGTATTATCGGCTACTGCTAATCTTGTTTCTTGTTGTATCATTGTCTTTTTCCTTTATTATTTGTCATTTACTAAACGTAAATAACTCACTTTACTATTATACAATAAAAAAATTATTGTGCTACTTAGCTTTTTCAACAACTTCAAGAACACTCCATCTTTTTTCACGTGAACTTGGATTTGCTTCTATTATTCTAACTACATCGCCTTCTCCACAAATATTTTCTGCATCGTGAGCTTTGTAATTTTTATTTGTTTCAATAATCTTTTTATATTTTGTATGCGGATTGTATGATGCAACTTTTACAACTACAGTTTTGTCCATTTTGTTGCTTATTACAATTCCTTGTTTTTCTTTTTTAGGCATTTGTAACCTCTTTTTCTGTTATTACTGTTTTAGCTTGAGCTATCATGTGCTTTGTCTTTGAAATCAAAGCTGTATTTTCCAATTTATGAGTTGATTTTTGAACTCTTAAATCGAATAGTTGCTTTTTAAATTCAACGATTGCACTTTTTAGTTCATCTATTGATTTTTCACGCATTTCCTGCAATTTCATTTTATACCTCTACAATTTCTTGTATTAAACCGAAAATCGGCTTTTTATGCTTTCACTTCTTCTTTTTCAACAACTTTTACTTTAATAGGAAGCTTTTGTGCTGCAAGCTCTAAAGCCTTTATTGCATCAGCTCTTTCAAAGTAATCCAATTCAAAAAGAATTCTGTTTGGTTTTACAACCGCTACCCAATATTCAACATTACCTTTTCCTGAACCCATACGAGTTTCAGCAGGTTTTGCTGTAATCGGTTTATCCGGGAATATTTTAATCCAAACATTACCGCCACGTTTAATTTGACGGGACATACATCTTCTTGCTGCCTCTATTTGACGGCTTGTTATCCAGCCGGGTTCTAGGGCTTTAAGACCGTATCTGCCTAGTTGAAGTTCAGTACCTCTTGTTTCAGTACCTTTCATTCTTCCCTTCATCATCTTACGATATTTTGTTTTTTTTGGCATTAACATAGTTTTTTGCTCCTGTTATTTTGCAAAATAAATATTACTATTTATTTTCTGTTGTTGTTTCTACTGCTTTATTACTGCGTCTTGAACGTCTTTTGTCATCATTTCCGCTCTTTTTCGCTTTGACATTTGCATCTGCTTTTTCGCCCGGCATCAAGTTACCCTTGAATATCCAAACTTTTACTCCGATTTTACCCATCATTGTATCTGCTTCTGCAAATCCGTAATCTACATCAGCTCTCAATGTTTGAAGAGGAATTCTTCCTTCTTTTGCCCATTCAGAACGTGCGATTTCAGCTCCGCCCAATCTTCCTGATACCATAACTTTGATACCTTGAGCTCCTGCTCTCATTGTTCTTTGCATTGATTGCTTCATTGCTCTTCTGAATGCTACACGCTTTTCTAATTGTAATGCGATTGATTCTGAAACTAATTGAGCATCTGCATCAATTCTTGCAACTTCTACAACATTTATTATTACGGGCTTGTTTAAATATTTTGAAACTTCTTTTTTAAGTTCTTCAATACCTTGTCCACCACGTCCTACAACGATACCAGGTTTTGCGGTAACTATTGTTATTGTTGTATTTTGTGCCTTACGGTCTATCATTATTCTTGATATTCCTGCTGTGTATAATTTCTTCTTTACGAATTTTCTAATTCTTGCATCTTCTGCAACAAAGCCGGCATAATCTCTTACTTTTGCATACCATGTACTTAACCAAGGTTGTATTATACCTACTCTAAATCCGGTTGGATGTGTCTTTTGTCCCAACGTCTTATCTCCTATTTTGTAGTATCACTTACTGTTATTGTTAGATGAGAAGTACGTTTTAGTCTTCTGTATATACGACCTTGCGCTCTTGGCTTCCCTCTTTTATATGTTACACTTTCGTCTGCGAAAATCTCTGAAACTTTTAATGATTCAGGATTTACTCCAAACTGTTCCTTAGCATTTGCAACAGCGGCTTTTAAATTCTTTTCAACCACTCTTGCTGCAAAATAAGGCATAAAACGTAACTTATTTTGTGCTTCAACAACAGCTTTTCCTCTAACTTCATTGATTACTCTGCGAAGTTTTCTTGCTGTCATTTTTATGTCTGTTTGTTTTGCTTTAGCTTCCATTTTATTTCTTCCTTACAAATTAATGTAGTACTTGTAACTATTTCTTAGCTACCTTATCTGCACCGCCTGAATGTCCTCTGAATAGTCTTGTTGGTGCAAATTCACCTAACTTATGACCAATCATTTGTTCTGTTACATAAACCGGTACGTGTGTCTTTCCGTTATGAACGGCTATTGTATGTCCCAACATATCAGGTATTATCATTGATGCTCTTGACCAAGTCTTTACTACCTTTTTTTCAGAAGCTTCATTCATCTTATTTATTTTTTTAAGTAGAGAATCTTCTACGTATGGGCCCTTTTTTAATGAACGTGCCATTAATTATCTCCTTTATTGATTTTTATTACTTGTTTTGGAGTTTTTTACTCTAAACTGTTACCTGACTATTTCTTTCTTCTTCTTACTATTAGCTTTTGAGAAGGTTTGTTTGCATTTCTTGTTCTATATCCAAGAGCTGGCTTGCCCCAAGGAGTTTTAGGGTGTCCTCCAGGTCCTGTTTTTCCTTCACCACCACCGTGTGGGTGATCACAAGGGTTCATTGTAACACCACGTACTGTCGGTCTTACACCCATGTAACGTTTTCTTCCGGCTTTTCCTAGTGATAAGTTCTTAAATTCTGAATTGCCCAATGCTCCTATTGTTGCTAAGCATTCTTTTCTTATCATTCTCATTTCTGATGATGGAAGTTTTATTGTTACAAAGTTTCCTTCTTTTGCCATCAACTGAGCTGCTGCTCCTGCTGTACGAACAAGAATTCCACCTCTTCCAGGTTCTAATTCAATGTTATGAATAATTGAACCTAACGGAATCATATCCAACGGAAGTGCGTTTCCTGTTTGAACTGATGCATCTGGACCACTTACGATTACGTCCCCAACATTCAAACCTTCCGGTGTTAATATATATCTCTTTTCACCATCTGCATAAAATACTAATGAGATTCTTACATTTCTGTTTGGATCATATTCAATAGTTTTTACTGTTGCCGGTACTCCAAACTTTTCACGTTTAAAGTCAATTACACGGTATGCTTTTTTTACTCCGCCACCTTTATGACGACATGTAATTCTACCTGTATTATTTCTTCCGGCAGTCTTTTTTACTGGCTTTAAAAGAGATTTTTCAGGAGTTGATGTTGTTACTTCCTGATAATCACTTTTTGTCATCCCTCTTTGTCCCGGAGATGTAGGATTTATCTT
This sequence comes from bacterium, assembly GCA_017995595.1. Classification (GTDB taxonomy): domain Bacteria; phylum Cyanobacteriota; class Vampirovibrionia; order Gastranaerophilales; family Gastranaerophilaceae; genus JAGOIO01. The sequence goes on from JAGOIO010000004.1 coordinate 17,006, forward strand.
ACGAATTGCCATTGTTTCTATGCTCCTGTTAATTCTTCGATTGGATCACCAACTGATGTGATAATCGCTTTCTTGCTTGACTGTGTTCTTCCGTATTTATATCCTAATCTCTTATCATGAGATGGCATATAAATAGTATTTACTTTTTTAGCTTTTCTTCCGGGATAAGCTAATTCAAAAGCTTGTGCAATTTCTACTTTTGTTGCATTCATATCAACTTCAAAAGTATATTTGCCACCTGCTACTCCGGCAACTGATTTTTCTGTAATCAAAGGAGCCTTAAGAGTATCATATAGCTTTTCTGTATTTGTTCTTTCTTTACTCATTATTTCAACCTTTCAGTTATATCGTTAACTGCAGCTTCTGTAATTACTACATAATCAGCTTCCAGTAAATCCTTTACATTCAAATTTGATGGTAATAAAAGTTTTACACTTGGTAAGTTTCTTGCAGCTAATTCTAAATATTGGTTTTCTGCTGCTTTTGTATCTGCAATGATTAAAACTTTACCTTCAACCTTTAATGAAGAAAGTGCTGCTGACATCAACTTTGTTTTTGGTTCTTTCAATTCTGAGAAATCTTTAACAATAACTAATTGTTCATTTCTTGCTGATAAAGCTGACTTTAATGCTAACTTTCTTGCTTTTTGAGGAATTGAGAAGCTATAATCTCTTGGTTTTGGTCCAAAGATTACACCACCACCTGCAAACAATGGAGATCTGATTGAACCAGCTCTGGCTCTACCTGTTCCCTTTTGCTTCCAAGGTTTTCTTCCGCCACCGGAAACCTCTGCTCTTGTCTTTGTGCAAGCAGAACCTTGGCGAGCGTTGTTTAATTGTCTTCTCAAAGCCAAATGCATTACGTGTAAATTAGGTTCTACACCAAAAACGCTATCGTTTAAAGCAATTTCGCCTAACTTCTTTCCGCTTGTGCTTAATATTGTAATTTCTTTTGACATTTTTTTATCCTTATTTTTTATTTCTTGTTTTTATAATAACTCTCAGTTTAGTTCCATTTTGTTCTTGATGGCTTGATTGTTACCAATCTACCTTCACAACCAGGAACTGAACCTCTAATTAAAACTAATGATTTTTCACTGTCAACTTTAACTAATTTTAGCTTAGTTATTGTAACTCTTTCGTTACCCATATTTCCTGCCATGTGTTTTCCTTTGATTACACGACCTGGAGTTGTACCTGCACCGATTGAGCCCGGTTCTCTATGGTTCTTTGAACCATGTCCCATTGGTCCTCTTCCAAAGTTCCATCTTTTTACTGTACCTTGGAATCCTTTACCTATTGAATGTCCTGTTACATCAACTTTTTCTATGTTATCTAAAACTGAAAGTTCGATGTTTTGTCCTACTTGGTAATCTGCTGGATTTTCAACTCTGAATTCTTGCAAATGTCTAAAATTATCAAGCTTATTCTTCTTGAAATGTCCTTGTTCTGCCTTTGACAAATGTTTTTCCTTTGCCGCAACTGTTCCGACTTGAATTGCATTGTAGCCATCTGATTCTTTTGTCTTTACTTGTGTTACAACAATCGGATCAACTTTGATTACAGTAACAGGGATTGCAAGTCCTGATTCATCAAAGATTTGAGTCATTCCCAATTTCTTACCTATTACACCTAATGTCATATTTACTTTTTACCTTTCTTGTGTTCGCTTACATTCAATCTCTTGAATGTTCACTCACAGTCAGCTCTCTATCCCAGAATAATTCCTTCTTGGATTTTTGCTTCTTTCTTGCGAGCGCTACGTTACCTTTTCTTTGCCTTGGAAGTTCATATTACTTCCTCGTAGATCACATTATATTGCATAATGCTTATTCAATTTTCAACCGATTATTAAAGTTTTACTTCAATATCAACACCGGCAGGTAAATCTAATCTACTTAACTCTTCAGTAGTCTGTTGAGTCGGTTCATATATATCAATGATTCTCTTGTGCGTTCTGATTTCGAAATGTTCTCTTGATTTCTTATCAACGTGTGGTGAACGCAATACACAATATATACGTCTCTTTGTTGGCAAAGGAATTGGTCCGGCAACTTTAGCATCTGTTCTTTTTGCTGTTTCTACGATTTTGTCTGCTGACACATCAATTAATTTGTGATCGTATGCCTTTAAACAAACTCTGATTCTTTGTCTTGTGCTTGCCATTGTTCTTCCTTTACTTTTGGTGCTTATGCACCCTACATACCTCGAGCGAAAAATCGCCCATACCCGAGTCTATCCTTTTTCTTGCTAGTATAAATCTCTGAGATTTCCTCAGGTACAAACTATCCTATCCCAAACAAATTCAATAGTCAACCATATTTTTTATATTTTGTGTACATTTTGTAATAATTATTTATACTTATTTTTTATTAAAAAATCTCGTGTATTTTTTTATTTTTACACGAGATTTTTACATTTTTTAATATTTTTTCTGTTAATTTTATGTTCTATTTTGACATCAAGCTTAAATACTTACCACAATTTTTTTGTTCTCTTACTGAATATGGATTTGAAACAAAATTAAATTGAGGATTATACAAAACCTTTCTACCTAAAAATGATGGTTTAAATACAGTTTGTGCAAGATTTTCTTTGTTTTCTGGTTCTGAATATAAGATTAGATTTCGTTCAGAAACATTTATCTTTCCTCCATCTAATTTTTCGATAGAATAGCCATCTTCTGAAACTTTATACAAATCTTTTGGATTTTTTGCATTCTTGAAAATTTTACCTGATGTAAGTCCTGCCTGAATACCTTTATCAAAACCAAAATCTGAAAGTTTGATTTTATCAATTGATAGATTTTCAGGAATTGCTTCATTGTAGTAGCTTTC
>JAGOIO010000082.1 GCA_017995595.1 bacterium
CATTTTCTATGTTTTTATTAATACAAAATTGAACTAAATACATTCTATCAACACTTGATTGATTTTGGAATCGTCCTGATAAAGTATAATAACCGTCATCGCCTTTTTCTATTCTTATCGGCTGAAATTCACTATTAATAACAATTTGATTAGATAAAGGAATATCTATTTTATAAATTTTTTCAATATCCAAAGCTTCTTTTGACTCAAATTTCATACCTCCGGCGGACAAATCCAAAGCCATTACACTATGTTCATCTCCACCATTAATACAAGTCAAAACTTCTCTATATTTAACTCTGGTAAATTGCCTTCTTTTTAAGTATCTGTGCTTAATAGGCATTTTAACTTTTACAATATTTCCCTCAACTGATTCGATAACAGCTTCAAAATAAAGCATGCCATTTGGAGTTTTTGAATAGAATTCCGCAGAAGCTTTTGGCAAAATACCTGTCGGATTAAACTTTAATTCCATTGTAAAAGAATCATCGCCAAGTTCAACCGCAGTTCCTCTGTTAGAATTTCTAAAATTTGCAGGAATAATACTTAAAACTTGATTAATTTCTACTATCTTTCCCATAAATAAGCCCTTTCATTCTGACTTAATGCGTTAATGCTTCAACTCTTACAACACCAATAGATTTTGCTTTTGTATTAGTGCTGATTTCATTATACGACATAACAGAAATTTGTGGATAGGTTCTTTCAATTAATCTGCGAAAAGCCAACCGAATGGGGGAAGAACATAGTATAACCGGTTGATTTCCTGTAGCCGTAATTGCCTTTTCCAACTCAGAATTCATAGAGTCAAGAAGTTTTCTCGTAAACTCAGGGTCAAGAGCAAGACTTTGCCCATCAGGACTTACACCTTGAGCGATTGTATTTTCCACATCGGGAGCAAGCGTTACCGCAAGAAGTTCACCCGTATCAGAAAGATTTTGCTTACAAATATTACGAGCCAAAGCTTGACGAACCTGCTCTGTTAAGAAGTCATAGCTTTTATTAGTCTTAGATTTCAAACTTATTGTTTCTAAAATAGTTTTCAAATCTCTAACAGAAACTCTCTCTCTCAACAAGTTTTGCATAACTTGTTGAACATCTGCGACATTTAATTCTTTCATCAAATCTTTTACATACTCTTCAGAAACTTCTTTTTGCAAATTATCAATCAACTGCTGAACATCTGCACGAGTAAGTATTTCCGCTGAATTTTTCTTAATTACTTCTGTCAAGTGAGTTGAAATAACCGCAGACGGACTTACTACCGTATAGCCGACAGTTTCAGCATAATCCTTATCATTTTCTTCAATCCATAATGCTGGCAAACCAAACGCAGGTTCAACAGCACTTATACCCTTCAAATTAGGGTCAGAAGTTGTACCTCCGGCATTCATTGCTAAACTTCTTTCTGGATAAACTTCGCCTGATTCTATTGCAATACCTTTCAACTTTATCTGATATGTATTTGGAGATAATTGTAAGTTATCCCTAACTCTTATAGACGGCAAAACAATACCTAAATCCAATGCCGTTTGACGACGTATTTGAGCAATACGCTCCAATAAGTCTCCGCCTTGTTCAACATTTAAAAGTGGAACAAGTCTGTATCCAACTTCTATTTCAATAGTTTCAACCGCAAGAAGTTCCAAAACACTTTCTCTTGATGCTTTTTTATTTCTTTTAGCAGTTTTAGGCTTTTTAGAAGCTTCTTCTTTTTCTTTAGCTTCAATTTCAGCTTGCTTTTTATGCTCCTGATACAAGTGATAAGCAGTAGCACCTACAATCATAGAAATTGATAAGAACGGAACAGTCGGCATGCCGGGAACTATACCTAAGAAAGCAAGCAAACCTGAAACAACACCCAATATTCTCGGATCAGAGAACATTTCTTTTCCGATACTTTGGCTCAAAGAATCATCTTGACCTGTTGCACGAGAAACAATCAAACCTGTTGCTGTTGAGATTAAAAGTGCAGGAATTTGAGAAACAAGACCATCACCAACGGTTAATATTGTATAAGTTGAAACCGCATTTTGAAAATTCATTTTCAACTGAATCATACCGATAATCAAACCACCGATAATGTTGATTGCAGTAATTACAATACTTGCAGTTGCATCACCTTTTACGAACTTAGAAGCACCGTCCATAGTACCGTAGAAATTTGTTTCACGTTCAAGTTTTTTACGTCTGTCTTTTGCCTGTTGTTCAGTAATCAATCCCGAGTTCAAATCCGCATCAATACTTAATTGTTTACCTGGCATACTATCTAATGTAAATCTTGCTGATACTTCAGCAACACGAGTTGCACCACCTGTGATTACCATAAAGTTGATAATTACCAGTATAACGAAGATTACAGTACCAACAACGTAATTACCTCCGACAACAAACTGACCAAATGCGTTGATTACGTTTCCCGCTTGCCCATATAAAAGAATAAGTCTTGTAGAACTTACGTTCAATCCCAACCTAAACAATGTGGCAATCAACAAAATTGTCGGGAATGTTGAATAATCCAACGGTTCTTTTGTATAAAGACATACCAACAAAATTATAATTGAAAAAGATATATTTATAGTAAGCAAGAAGTCCAATAATCCCGGTGGTATTGGCAAAACCATCATTGCAACAATAGTTACAAGACCTACCGCAAGGACGATATCATTATTCTTTAGTAAATTTATAAACTTTGCTATATCCATTTGTTACGAATAAACCTCTTCACATACCCTTATTTTGAGGGATTTTTACTGTTGTAAACGTATGCCAGAACTTCTGCTACTGCGACAAACATATCTGACGGTATTATATCATCAACACGAACCAATTTGTATAACGCTCTTGCAAGAGGTTTATTTTCTACAATCGGAACATTGTTATTTTCTGCAATTTCTTTTATCTTAAACGCAATAAAATCGACACCTTTAGCCACTACCATAGGTGCAGGAGCTTTTGATTTATCATATTTTATAGCCACCGCATAATGTGTAGGATTTGTAACAACTACATCAGCTGTCGGAACATTTGACATCATTCTTTGTTGTGCCATTTGCATTTGTATAGAACGAATCCTTGATTTTATTTTCGGATCACCTTCTGTATCCTTCATTTCGTCTTTTATCTCTTGCTTTGTCATCTTTATTGATTTATCAAACTCATATTTTTGGTATTTCTTATCAAAAAATCCAATCATAAGCATAGCAAGACACATGTTTATAAGCATATTTGACAAAATTGAAACAATAACCGCAAGTCCTGTATCTATATTTGCACCCAAAAGTCCAAATAATTCGTCTTTTCTACCATTTAAAACCGAAAAACCGCACAATCCTACAATAGAAATTTTTATTACAGCTTTAACTAATTCGACCAAACTTTTTAATTCCGCCGGATTAAACATTCTTTGTAAAGCCTTCATTATATTTTCAGGAGATAAACCATTTAATTTCGGTTTTAATTTTTCAATAGCAAAAACATGTCCGTTTTGAAAACGAATAATTATTATTCCGATAACCATCAATGAAATTAGAAACGGCAACAAGATTTTTAGCATAGTAGAAACACAAGGATAAAGTATAACAACAATATCTTGAGTATTTATTTGCCAAGGCTTTAAATTAGAAAAAGTTTCAGTAGCAAGGTCTTTAAAAGAATTAAGCATTGAACCACACATCATACCAAGCAAAGCCATGCCTGCAGTAATCATCAGTGCAGAATTCAAATCCTGACTTTTTACAATATTACCTTGATCCCGTTCTTTCTGTTTTCGTCTGGGGGTCGCTTCTTCTGTTCTTGAATCTTTATCGCTATTCGCCATTTATCCCCCTAAAAAAGCCCGACTAAACTTGTTAACATTCCCTGAAGAACAGATGCAAGATGTTCAAACATCGGTCTCAAGAAAATTAATACCAACAAAATTCCAATATATATTTTTAAAGGTAAAGACACCATAAAAACATTCATTTGAGGCATAACCTTAGACGTAAAGGCAAGCAAAACATCTGTAATAAGCAAAACAGAAAAAATAGGAAGAGCTATACCAATACCGATAGTAAACATTTGACCTGTCAAACTTACAATGTTTTGAACTAACTGCCCGCTAAAGATAAAGCTATATCCTGGTGGAACTGTTTGAAAGCTTCTGTAAATTGAAGCAAAAAGCCATTGTTGAGCGTTCAAAGCAATAAAAACGAATGAGGCAAAAATCATATATAAGCTTGATAGAACAGATGTTGACTCACCTGAAAGAGGGTTCAAAGCTTGAGCAGAAGACAATCCTGATTGGATAGAAATGAGTTCTGCAGCTATTTGAACCGAGATAAATACTATATTTGCAATAAAACCAACAATATAACCTATCATAAATTCTTTTAATAATAATACGGTAAGAGTTATCATATCAGGAGGAACTGAAAGAGAGGTTTTTGATTGCACCATAGGAAACATGATGAAAGAAACAAAAACAACAAACCATATTTTAACTTGTGGAGGAACTGGGAATGTAGAGAAAATAGGTGCAGAGGTCATTAATCCGCCCAATCTTGTTAAAACAAGAACGAACAGAATGATATTTACAGGTGATAATAATATTAATAAATCAGTTGGCATCTGTAATCCTCATAACTCCTAAGTATGCATTATCAGAGACGGAATAGTATTAAACATCTCATTTACCGTCGAAATAAACAAGCTTAACATCCACGGCATAAGTATAATTAAGGTAACAATCGCCGCCAAAACTTTTGGAACAAAAGTTAGGGTTGATTCTTGAATTTGAGTAACCGTCTGGAAAATACTTATTAGCAAACCGACTAAAATACTCACTACCAAAACTGGAGCGGAAAGCTCCAATATTAAAACAAAACATTTTTGCAAAAGCGTTATAACTACATCTTGATCCATTTTTTATTTATCCTTTAATTAACAAAACCTTCTACAAGCGACTTTATAATCAGCCCCCAACCGTCAACCATAACAAATAGAATTAACTTGAATGGCAAAGCAATAGTTGTCGGAGGCAAGAAAATCATACCCATCGCAACAAGAATACTTGAAACAACAAGGTCAATAACCAAGAACGGTAAGAAAATTACAAAACCGATTTTGAAAGCCGTATTTAACTCACTCAAGATAAATGCAGGAAGCAACACGTAAGTTGGAACATCAGCCTTGGTTTTTGGTCGTTTTATTTTCGCCATTTTAATAAACAAACCAAGCTGAGTCGAATCTGTTTGCTTAAACATAAAATCTCGAATCGGGGTTTGAGCTCTATTCAGAGCCGCTTGCTGAGAAATTTGATTTTTCATATACGGCTGAATTGCAGTAGTATTAATTTTATTTATTGTCGGTGTCATGACAAAGAAGGTCAAAATCAAAGCAAGACCTGACAAAACCTGAGTTGGCGGAAGTGATGAAACACCTATTGCCTGACGTGCAAGTGCCAAAACTATTATAATTCTTATAAAAGCCGTTGTCATGATAAAAATACTTGGTGCCAGGGTCAAAATTGTTAACCAAATAAGAATTTGAACACCTTGTGAAAAATCTTTCGGACTTGTCGCTGTATTCATACCTATATTTATTGACGGAAAAGCCACCGCACAATGTGCCGCCGGCACAAAGACAAATAGTGCAATTATTGCTAAAAGCATACTTTTCAGGATTTTTGCTTTCATTATTCCTCCACACATTTCTAAATAGAATATCCCTATGGTAAATATTGTAGCAGATATTATAACAAAGGACACTTTCTTAACTAAACTTTAGAATATTGACTCTTTTAAAAGAATTTGCACAAAAACTAAATCATGCTATAATCTCAATATGAAAAAGTTGGCACTGATTTTAATTTCGTTGGAAGAATGTTTCCCCAAAAACGGCTTTTCCGGTGGCGGGCATAAAGTAACTAAATATCTTATTTTAGAGCTTATTAAATCTAAAAGATTTGATATTGATATTTACTGCAAAAAAGGCTCTGATAAAATTAACCTTGACGGGATTTCTTCAATAAAAGTGATTGGGAAAAAGAATTTTGCTAAAAAATTAAAAAGTGAAATAAAGAATAAAAAGTATGATTATATTTTATCAAGCGACATTCTACTTCCGTTTGCGAATAACCTTGTACATTCACATTCATCAATGTACAAAAGTAAAAACGGCAAAAGACCGCTTACAAAACTTATTTTAAGATTATATAATTCCATAAAGATACATAAGCAAAGGAAAAATTTAGCCTACAAC
>JAGOIO010000083.1 GCA_017995595.1 bacterium
GTATTGTTTTGTGCCAAAGCTTTAATCGCTTCTGCAACATCTTCATTTGTTTCAGTAACATCATTTGTCGTTTCATTAGTATTTTTACTGATTTTTTCTTCTGTTGAAGTATTTGATTTAGATGTAGTTTTTTTTGATTCTACGTCATTATTCTTGTCTGTAGTTGTTGAAAAGTCATTTTCTTCGTCTTGTTTTTTATTTGATGAGGAATCTTTTTTGTTTGACTGAATTTTTGATGATGTTTTATCTTCGGTATTATTTGTTATTTTTGTGTCATTATCATCATCTGATTTATTAGAATTCCTATCATCTCTTTGTGAATCCTTTTCTTTAATTTTTGTTCTATTTTTGTTTTCGTTTTTATTTGCTATTTTTGTATTTGAAATAAAATTTGAAACAGAAGAACTATTATTTTGTGTTTTATCAGTATAGTTCTTGCTTGCACTATCCAATGCTATTGAAAAAGCATTAGAATTTGAGAAGTTTGTTTTTGAAGCGGAATTTGCTATATTTGTGCATTCTGCTTGTGCTTTTGAAATAAATGTTGTGTCTATAGTTGCGTTTGCCATTTTTTTAACCACCATATTAAACTAAAACTCTTTTGTATCTTGTTGAGGCTATATCATCTAGCTCTTTCATCTCAAGATAATTCAAATGTTCGTAGAACTTCGCTTCCTGCTTTTCTTTCAACTTTTCAAGGACTTTAACTTCTTTTAAAGCTGCATTGACTTCTAACTGCTTAACTTTCAAAATATTTCGTGTGTTTTCAATGACACCATTTTGAACTCTAACATTGTTTGCAACTTTACCTATAAAATTCTTGTAGTTGGTAACCTCAAATATATCAAGCTCTTCGCCACTTGTATATATTTTTTCTAAGCACTTTCGAGCGTTTGTACTTCTTGCTTCAAGTGCTTCTTTTTGCTCAATTTGCGAATTTAAAACTTTTATGACCTTTGCCATTTCTTGACGAATGTCTTCAAGCTTTTTCTTTCGCATTTCCAAGACGGTCTCCAGCCGAAATGAAAACTTCTTCATGTAACCTCTTTCCACAACGTACAGGTCTCCTCCTATACGCTCCTATACAAGGTACTACATTATTGTAGTTTCAATATCCTCCAAACCCTGTATATTTTATTTTTCTTCCTAAAAAATACTCTAAATAAACTATTAAATTAAACGGACTTCATTCTTTTGTACTATTTCTTTTGTAATAAAAAAGCAGGGAATGCTTTTGCATTCCCTGCTTTTTAAATTTCCTTAATTATTGAAAAGTAATTGTGTTAAAAACTAACCTCTGATAGCTAATTTCTTAACCAATTCTCTATATGCGTTGATATCTTGGTTCTTTAAGTAAGATAATAATCTTCTTCTTCTACCAACTAACATCAAAAGACCTCTTTTTGTAGCGAAATCTTTAGCGTTTGTTTTTAAGTGTTCAGTTAGTTCAGAAATTTTCTTGCTCATCATAGCAACTTGAACAGCTGTTGCACCTGTATCTTTTTCGTCTTTACCGTATTTAGAAACGATTTCTTTTTTGTTCTTTAAGTTAATTGACATATTTTTTATACCTTTTCTTGTAAATAATAGTTATACCATTTTTGTCAAAGAATCGTCAGCATCTCGATTTTTGACTATACTTTAGCTTTGGCGTAAGCTATAGATAAGATTATAGTATTACATAAAAGAAAAAAATCAATAGATTTAGAAAATCTTTGTTAAGATTAATGAAATATTAATAGCTAAAAATTTGAAATAGAAATAAAAAACATAGCTTTATCTTTTCCTTCGTCCATGTTATATTTTCAACAGAGAGGTTACAAAAATGGCAGATATCAAAAAAACAGCAAAAAGTAAAAAGAAGAAAATAGATATTTCAAATATGGGTGTTGATATAGACAAAAATGAATATAGAGAAATAGTTATGTCTCAATCAAACCACCCTGAAAAGATGGACGCATTGCTAAAAGATTACAGATTTTAATCTAAATCGCTCTGTATCCACACTCACCGGTACGGATTCTTATGACTTCTTCGATATCATACACAAATATTTTACCGTCGCCGATTTCACCGGTTTTGGCACATTTTGAAATTTTATCAATAATTTTTTGTACCATGTTTTCTTCGACTACTATTTCTATTTTTACTTTTGGTAAAAGGCTTACTTCGTATTCCATTCCTCTATAAATTTCTTTAAACCCTTTTTGGCGACCGAACCCTTTTACTTCAGAAACTGTCATTCCGCAGATGTCGATTTCATTTAGTCCGCTGACAACTTCGTCTAGTTTTTGTGGTTTTATAATTGCTTCAATTTTTTTCATAAATAAACTCCTAAAATAAAATTACAAATAATATCCTCTTTCGCCGTGTTGGGTAATGTCAAGTCCCATGACTTCTTCGTCTTTGGTAACTCTAAGCCCCATAGTTTTATCAATGGCAAAAAGAATTAAGCTTGTAACTGTTAAGCTATACAGAATTGTACTACAAGTAGATAAAATTTGAACAGTTAGGAGATGAAAATTCCCAGAAATAGCACCGTTAGTTGCAAAGATTCCTGTAGCTATAGAGCCCCAAATTCCTCCCATACCGTGAATGCCAACTGCATCAAGCGAGTCATCAATATTTAATTTTAGCTTTGATTGGACACAGAAATAACAGCCAATTCCACCCAAAAAGCCTATTAAAATTGCCCAAACCGGTTCAACAAAGCCAGCTGCAGGAGTTATACTTACCAACCCAGCTAAAGCTCCAGATGCGATACCCAAAGCTGTCGGGTGTTTATGTCTAATCCATTCAACAATAATCCAGCCCAAAGCTCCTGCACCTGCGGATACTTGCGTGTTAAGAAAGGCTTTTACCGCAAGTCCGTTAGCTTGTAATGCACTACCTGCGTTAAAGCCGAACCACCCAAACCATAAAAGTCCTGCTCCCAACAGTGTTAATGATAAATTATGAGGGTGAATTGCAACTTTTTTCCAACCAATTCTTTTGCCTATCATAAGAGTTGCAACAAGTGCTGACATTCCTGAAGCTATGTGAACTACAAGCCCGCCTGCAAAATCCAAACCTCCCATATTTTTTATCCAACCTCCTTGTCCCCAAACCCAGTGTGCAATTGGACAATATACTGCAGTAAACCAAATTACTAAAAAAACAAGATAGCTTTTGAACTTAAATCTTTCTGCGAAAGCTCCTGTGATAAGTGCTGGGGTTAGAACTGCAAACATCATTTGAAATAACATAAATAACATGTGCGGAATAGTTTTGGCATAAATTGGATAAGGCATTTCTGTTACGTGGTGCAAAAATATCCAGTCAAGATTTCCAGTTATATGGTGAAAATCAGGACCAAATGCTAAACTATAACCGTAAATTACCCACAAAATACTTATTATACCAAGCGATACAAAGCTTTGCATTACTGTTGCAAGAACATTTTTACTTCTTACCATTCCTCCGTAAAACAATGCGAGGGCAGGTGTCATAATCATGACAAGTGCGGTTGAAATAAGTATCCACGTTGTATCTCCGGTATCAATGTGCATAATTTATTCTCCTATAATGTGTGTACAAAATACACTTATACTCTTTTGTATTTGACCTGTCAAATACCTGATTTTTAAAGCAAATATCAACTTTTTGAAAAATGATTGTTTTTTTATTGATTTTGAGAATTTAATTTGAATTTTTAATTAAAAATTTTTAATTTTTTAAAGTTTGGATAAAAAATCGGGGTATTTTTAAACTTAATTGAGATAAAAATTCAAATTTACATTTCTTAAAAACTGTACGTAAGGATTTATAATAGGCGGTTATATTTTTTCTATGAAATTTTTATACTTTGTTGGTGATAAAGGAGAGTATAAATGAATAAGAAACTTTTAATAGTATGTTTAAGTATTTTTACGCTTGCAAGTGCAAATGCTGTAAGAAGTGCAGATACGACGACAACTACTACAACTACAAATCCAATAACGACAAATTTTTGGAATACTGCTGTACAAACTCCTCGTTGGAGCGGATTTAATACGCAAATGCCGTATTGTCCGTATTATCACAGACCGACATATATGCCTTATTCAACGCAAACAACGACTGATGCAAACGGTAATAAGCAAATAGTTACAAATTCTTATCCGCCGAGTTGGCATTGGAGAAATTGGAATACGTGGAATAATGGCTATAATCCTTATAACAACAATTACGGAAGATATTATTATCCTCCATATTCTACGACAAATACAACAACAGGTACAGGTAGCGGTATTTTGCGTTCGTTGCTAGGGTGGAACTAATTTTTTAATATTTTTCCAAAAACTTTTTGTTCAATTCTAATACCGGTTTTAGTTTTTGCAAGACCTGCTTGAGAACTTTCTTTTAAAGTCGGCGACATAAGTTGACCGGTTTGGGCAAGTGCATCAATAACTTCATCAGTCGGAATTTTGCTTTCAATACCAGAAAGAGCAAATTCTGTAGCAGTTACAGCATGAATTGCTAAAAATGGATTTCTTTTTACACAAGGAATTTCAACAAGTCCTGCAACCGGGTCGCAGGTTAATCCTAAAATGTTTTTTAATGCAAGTGCTACGGCATGAGAAATTTGTTTTTCATTACCACCAAGCATTTGGCACAAAGCTCCTGAAGCCATAGCTGATGCAACTCCGCATTCTGCTTGACACCCTGCTACAGCACCTGCAAGAGCAATTTTTGTAGAAACTATTACACCAACAGTTCCTGCTGTTATAAGTGCATTAATTTGTTCTTCTTCATTAATTCTCAAATATTCAGATGTTGCAACAATTACGGCAGGAACTATTCCACAAGAACCGGCTGTCGGGCATGCCACAATCTTTCCCATTCTAAGATTTTCTTCAATCGTTGCAAGAGCGTATGTTGTAATTTTTTGGTATAACTCTCCAAAAAGTGCAGGTTTCTTTTCAAATCTTTTTTGTAATTTTTCACAATCTGCACCGCATTGTTTACTTATTGACATTTCATTTGAAACAAGCCCAGTCTTTATTGCTTCTTTCATCGCATCAAGGCTCTTTTTAACTTTTAAACGTATGCTTTCAACTGTTGTATCTTGCAAAAAGGCTTCGTGTTCTTGCCTTATTTCATAAATTTTTTTGTTATTTTGCCTGCAATAGCTGACTAAATCTTTAAATGTGTTTAAATTCTTTTCCATATCAGCTTTCCAACTTTCCAACTTGTCTTACAAGGTAAACGTCGTCTATTCTCTTGAATTTCTCTAAAACACTGTAGTTTAAAGCACTATCAAGGCAAACAATCATTGAAGCTTCCTCTCCTCTTGCACTTCTATCGCAATTTACAGATGCTATATTAATATTTGCATTTTGAATTAAACCGCTGACTTTTGATATAACTCCGGGTTTATCTTTGTAAATTAAAACCAAAGTGTCATATTGTCCTGAAAGGTCAACTGAAAATTTATTTATTTTTTTTATCCGTATTTCACCTGCTCCGATTGAATCTCCAGATATTGTCATGTTGTGTTTTCCTTCAAAAATGAAGTCAACAGCGTTAGGGTGTCGGTTAAAATCTTCTAAAAATTCAAATTCATATTCAAATTCTTTGGATTCTTTACTGTTAAAAATATCTTTGATTCTTACGTCATCAACCGGAAAACCTAAAACTCCTGCCAGTAAACCTTTATCGGTACCGTGTCCTCGCCCTGTCTTTGCGTAAGAGTTATATAGTCTGAACGTTACTTTTTGCGGAGTAAGTTCATAAATATTTCTTGCCATAAGCCCAAGTCTTACAGCACCTGCGGTGTGTGAGCTAGATGGTCCTACCATAATTGGTGAAATTATATCAAATAAAGAACTTTGTTTCATAATGGAAATTATTATAACCCAAACAATTAGAAATCAAGTTGTTATAAAATTAAGTTTATATAAAGGTCAACAAAGAACTTATAAAATTGTATAGGTTGAAACTTATATAAAATGTGGTATAATATATATATTAAAACTTTAAATAAAGGATTAAGAATATGGTAAAAAATATTTTTATAACAACTGCTACCCATGGGGGGGGGGGGGTAAAATCCTCTGATAGAAATAGTTTCGCCGAATTGTTAGCGTTTAAATTGG
>JAGOIO010000084.1 GCA_017995595.1 bacterium
ACTCCGTGTGGGTAATTTGTAAAATTACTAAAAAAGTTGCAAAATAAAATATTTGTGCTACACTTGTAACAAGTGTAGTTTTATGAGATTTATATGTTATCAGTTTGCGGTGTAGGGGATAGAAAGTCTTTACAATACGGGACCTTTTATCAAAACAATAGAATGAAAAATAGTTGTAATTCTTCTTTTATGGGGAATTACGTTAATTATTGTTCTAAAATTTTAAAACTTCAGCGAGATATCTCTAAAATGGGAGTGAAAGCTGACTTATTTGTTGATGGAAATGAAAGAAATTTCAAACTTGCAGAATGTATAAAAAATACGTTGAAGAAAATTTTTGATTTAAAAATAAAAATTCCAAAATTTAAAATATCCTTGAATAATTGGGAGGACATGTCAAAAAATACTGCAGCTGAAACTGAGACAGAACTTTTAGGCAAAAAAAATGATATTACTGTAAATTTTAATACACCGTTATATAAAAATACTGATAAAGACGGCAATTGGTATAGAACTAAGAAATATCCGGATAGTACAACTATTTGTGCAGACTTTTTGCATGAATTTGCCCATGCATATCAATCATATTTTAATCCAAAAGCTTATGATAGATTGTTAACTCAAGGGTTTGGTCATGATGAAAAAGTAATACCCGAAATTTCAAAAAATATAGGAAATTATGCAACTTTTAGTAAAGCAGAATTTGTTGCAGAGTATTTTAGGGTTAAAATGAGTGGCAACAAATTCAAATCAGAAGTTTTAGATAAAATTTATAAAGATTGTGAAGGTCCTGAAATACCTTCACAATCATAATTATATTTATTTACCGATATCCAAAGCTCTTTGAGCCATTGATTTAGATATGTTTATAAGTGCTAAGTTTGCTTCATAAGCTCTTTGAGCCATCATTGCATCAGCCATTTCAACCATAGGATTTACGTTAGATGAACGAATATAGCCGTCTTTGTCCGCATCTGGGTGTCCTGGGCGATATAATTTTGCACCCAATGTCGGATCTTCGACCAAACCTGTCATCATAACGCCACCCTCATTGTCCGGTAGTGTGCCGTTACAGAATGTATTATCTTTCATCGTATTTAAAACTGCCCCAAAAGAAATATCTTCTGTTGAAGTTAGTACAGGAATTTTTCTTATATAGTTTGGTGTATCAACGTTTGCCATGTTTTTAGCACAAACGTCTAATCTTGTACCATGAACTTTTAGTCCAGTTTCGCCTACGTCTATTGAATCCCAAATACCCATAATTATTTACCTACACTTACCGCTGTTTTCATCTCTGTAATAATGTTTGACATTCTACGAGTTGCCATTGTATAAAGAATAGCATTCTTTTGTAACTCCATTAACTCTGTTGCAGGGTTAATTTCTTGAACTTGTTGTTGTTCCATTATTACAGACTTACCTAGTCTTTTTGCTAAATCAGTTTCGCATGGTGTATGCATAGAATCAATGTATTTGCCAAAGTCAACATCTTTTCTAACATACCCTGGGGTATCTATGTTTGCCAAATTGTCGCCAATGGCTTGTTGACGAACTGATATTACATCTAATATTTTTCCTGTTTCTGCTAAACAGTCGTAATTATATCTACTACTCATTTTGTCCTCTATTCTTTATTATGATTGTCTAATATTAATACCTTTATTGTACATATCGTCAACTGTTTTCATCATACGAATACTTGCTAACATTGAAGCATTTATTCTTAGCATTTCTGAAACAGAGTTAAATATGTTTGTATTTGAATGTTCAATTTGATATTGGCAAATTGATTGATGGTCTTTTATTAATGTTGCTTTTCCTGCATCTGATGTTGGTGATAACTTGTTATTATCTGTTTCCATCAAACCTTCAGGGTTTTGAAAATTAACTAAAGGTATTTTACCAATTTTTCTTGGCTCATCACCTTCTCTGTCCATAACGTTAACATCACCGTTTTGTTTGATTTGAAGCTTATAGTAATTTGCTGGAATTTGAATTCCTCCGCCAACTATCCAGTCATCATTTGTTGCAAGGTAGCCGTCTTTGCGTACTTTAAAAGCTCCATCTCTTGTGTATGCAACTTTACCATCTGCTGACGTTACAGGTATAAAACCTGCTCCGTTTATGCCTACATCAAGCTCGTTTTTAGTTACAACTAGAGAACCGTTTTTGTAATCAGTTCTTATAGCTCCAGTTAAGTAGCCGTCTTCATGAAGCATTTGTTCAAATCTTACAGACTTGTATCCGTTAGTGTTGTAGTTTGAAATGTTATCGGCAATATAACCCATTCTGTCGAATTGGGTTGTTGCGTTATTCATTCCTTCTGCAATTACTGCTTTTAAGTTGTACATTTTATTGTCCTTTATTTATTTTATTAACTGTTTACGCTACCAAGTTGAGAAATAGCTTTTGTAAGATTTTGACTTTCTATCATATAAATTTGTCTGTTTGCATCAAAATTTCTGATAATAGGCATCATTCCCATAAATTCAGTTTCAAGTCTTACATTGGAATATTCGTTGTAGCCTTGTTTTACTTTCGGATCTATTACTGCGGCTCCATTTGTACTTACTACTCCAACATAGCCTTCAAATTCCATTTTGTTTGTATTTCTGTTAAGTGCTGTGATTTTACCTTTTGAATCTACCTTTATGTCTTCCATCTTTTCAGGAAGATGCTTGAACTTAATTGCATTACCTGTGTTTGATAAAACTTTTGAATCATCAAGGGCTAATAAATACCCGTTTTTATCGAGTTTAAAACGACCATCTCTTGTAAGTCTTACTCCATCTCTGTTCCTTACTTGAAAATAGCCTTTTCCACCCAAAGCCCAATCTAAAGGACTTAATGAAACGTTAATTCTTCCTACTTTATCATCAACTGCGGTAGATATACCGTCAGGTCCAAGATATTCTTTAAAAGAAGAAATAACTGCTTCTTTTCTTTGATACCCGACCTTGTCAAATCCTGATACATTTTCGTTTGAAATGCCGATAAGGTGTGTTTGAACTTGCATAGCTCTTATGCTGTTTACCATACCGTTTTCAATATACTCTACACCTGCATGTAATCTCATTTGTTTTGCCTCGTTTAAGTACTTATACTTACTATATATTGTCGAACAATAATTATAATGGTTTAATAAATAATTTGAAATTCATCTGTTTGATGTATAAGTTTCGTCATGTTTTTAATGATAAAAAAAATAAAGTCAAAATATTTATAAAATGTTTTTTGACTTTTGAAATAAATTTATTAATCTAAATAAGTCAAACCTTATTAATGACTATTTATTCATATTTTGCGTAGTAAAAGTTTTTAGTTTGAACAGAATTCTAGCGACTTTTAGGTATAATGTTAACAATTCTTAATAAATAATCAAATAATATTAAAGTTTTAAAAATATCTGCCGATATATGAAAATGTAAGGGATTACAAAAGTATTAATAAAGATTGTTATAGTGAAACAATCTACAAGAAAATCGGAGGCTCGAAGAATATGGGTTTAGCAGCATCACAAGCAAGGTTCTTAGCGTTGACTGCAAGAAAGTCTAATATAGAATTTGAAGGTCAACAAATTAACCAAGAAAGAACAACTTTATCAAGCGTTTCAGCAGGTTACAATGAACAATTACAAAAATTAACAGTGCCAACAGCACCAAGTTCAGAAGATTATAAGAAAACTAGTTATTCTTATAAAGATTCAACTGGAACATCTTATGAAATCACAGGATTCTCTAAAAATGCAACGGATCCTACAAGATATGACATTAATTACACTACAGAAAAAACACAAACTTTACCATCAAGTCAAACTATTGCGTTTGCAAAAGATTCAAATGGAAAATTGATTAATTTCAGTACAAAGTCTGTATTTCAAAAAGTTGATTTATCATCTGATGAGGCACGTAAAAAATTAAATGCAGCTATGGGTGAGACTATTGAGTCTTCAGGTGAAGTAGCTGATGCTAAAGTTTTTCAACTCGTAACTAACGAACAATATAATCATGGTCCGCAAGGTCTTATAAGTTATGCTGATTATCAAAAAATTCAAAATCTTACGGTTGGTAGTCAGGTAGCTGTTACAACTGTACATGATGAAGACGCAGTTAGTGCAGAGGCGAATGCTAAGAAAAAAGGTTTTACGTCGATGCTTGAATATATGAAACAATGTCGTACAGGCAGTGCAACAGTTACTTGTTTATCTGATGATGGAAATGGTAATCGTACTTATGGTTTGGTAGGTACTGATGGCAAGACTGTACTTCTTTTAGTAGATAGTTATAATATGCAGATGAACAATATTCAAAAACAACAACTTAGTGATCCTACTTCATATGTATCTAGAGACCTTGCTGTATCTTCAGCTGCTTTTAGTGCAACAACAGGATATTCTACAGCTTATTATGATAAGGCACAACAAGGCTCTTTCTCATCAACATACTATTCAGATGGAAGTGGTAACTATTTAACAGAAGCTGAATATAATAAATATTTGGAAGAGGCTACTACAGATTCTTCTGTCTCAGATACTGCTCACTATGCAAATGAAAATGCTACAGTTGCTACTCCAGGTGTTGCAACAGGGGTTCAGATTAGCTTTGATGGTTCAAGAATGCAAGCTTGGTCTCAAACTGCTAAAGATTCCCAAGATGTTACAAAAGCCGGTGATTGCATTTGGATAACAACAACTACTACTACAGATAATGATGCATACAATGATGCTGTGAACAAGTATGAATACGAAAAGTCTCAATACAATAAGGCTCAAGCTGATATCAATTCAAAATTGTCTATCGTTCAAGGTCAAGATAAAAATCTTGAATTGAAATTGAGAAACTTGGATACAGACCAACAAGCAGTTTCAACAGAAATGGACGCAGTAAAGAAAGTTGCTGACAAGAACGTTGAATCTACATTCAAAACATTCAATGCATAATAAAATTCTTAATCCCTAATCCCTAATCCCTAATCCCTAATCCTAACCCATATTACACAAGCTTAGACGGCGAGTCGATGAACGACTCGCCGTTTCTTTTGCTTATTTTAAGTTTATTAAATAATTCTTTGCACAATTTTCTAAAGTATAGTTTTTTACGGTTTCGTTAGCATTTTCGTTTATTTTTTCTAATGTCGGTGAGCTTAGAAAACTTGCTTGTTTAATTCCTTTGTCGTTCCATTCTTTTATTTTCAAAAGTGTCGTCTTAATATCTTCAACTGTAGGGTTACACAAAAATCCATTTTTGCCGTCTAGTATTATTCCGTCTATTCCGTCATTCTTCGTTCCAACAGTAATGCAACCGCTTGCCATTGATTCAATATATACCATTCCGAAAGTTTCATTTACGCTTGGTAGTATAAATATGTCTGATTTTTGCATTTTCTCAATGACATCAACTTTTTCTATTTGTCCGTAAAATTTTACAGACTTACCACCAAGTCTTTTTAGCTTTCTCCATTCTTTTCCTGCACCAATAACTTCCAGTTTAAAATCAGGTAATTCTTTTATTGCACAAATAACTTTATCTATATTCTTTCGCTTTATTAATTGTCCACAGGTTAAAACTCTTATTGGCTTTGAAAAATTAATTTCTCTTGAAATAATGTATTCAGGACGAATTCCGGAAGGTGCTACAAAAGTTTTACTTTTGTATTGTGGTAAAATGTTTAAAAATTTCTTTTGCAAAATATTTGAGCGACATGCTATTTTATGTGAATATTCAAGAGCTTTTCTCAGTTCTGTTGCAAAATAATTTTTATATAAATTCTTTGTAAGAACTGTAATATCTGCATTATGGATTCCACAGATAAGAGGCTTGTTGTATTTTTGTGCAATTTTGTTTGCCCAAATTATTCCTGATGGCATGTGTGCGATTATTAAGTCATAGCTTTTGATATTTAACTCTATAGGCATTTTATTTTCAATATTAAGCAAAAAAGGCAAATGGTAGTTTAAATTAAATACTGTAACTCCGTCGAAATCATAACTACCGCTTTTGTAAAAAGGTTTGTTTCTCAAAAA
>JAGOIO010000085.1 GCA_017995595.1 bacterium
GTATTGTTGCAGCATTGACTATTCCTACTCTTATGCAAAAAACTCAAAAACAACAAACCGTTGTAGCTTTGAAAAAAGCTTACTCAACCCTACAACAAGCTGTAAAGCTTTCAGAAATTGACAATGGTTCTGTTGATGATTGGGAATTTGATGTTTCAAAATTAAGCTCTCAAAATTTTTATGAAACATACTTGAAACCATATTTAAGTGTGTCAAAAGAATATTTTAATGTTTCAAGTATAGACAATTTAAAATATATTGGTTTAAATGGTCTTAATCTTTCATTTTATTCGTTTTTTCATGCAGGTACGCCAAAAATAATTTTAAATGATGGTACATTGATTGCAATTTCTGATGTTGGAACAAATTTTAAGATTATATACGTTGATATAAATGGATTAAAAAAGCCTAATCAGGAAGGTAAGGATTTATTTTTATTTGCGATTCAACCTAACTATGGAGTTACGCCTTATGGCTTTGGAAATACAATTTCCGGTTCAAGTTTTGGTACGACTTATAATAGAGACACAATTATAAATACGTCTAATCTCGGTTGTAAAAAGAATTCTGAGGGTCTTTGGTGTTCCGCATTAATTATGTCTGACGGTTGGGAAATGAAAGACGATTATCCTTGGTAATGGGATTAGTCTTTTCTCTAACGGTCAAACTCTTTATAATAAACACAAAAATCTTTTAAAATCGGCGGTAACGGGAATTGAACCCGTGTCAACAGAATGAGAATCTGCTATCCTAACCTCTAGACGATACCGCTAAAAGATTATTTCCTATTCTGAATTTATATTTGTATTATAACACAAATATTATTTTGCACCGAATGAAGAATCTATTTTGTCTATATTTATCTTATAGTTAAAATCGGCTTTTTGGTTTTTATCTTTCGGTTGATTTTTCCAAAGTTTAAATGTTAAATTCATAGGTCCTGGTGTAAGTGGACGAAAAGCCAGTTGTGGTTGATATGGCGAACCGTTATTACAACCTCCGTCAACTTTGCAAGATTGACCCAAGTGTATGAAATATGTAACTTCTTGTGGTGAATCTGCTATTGAGTTTGGATAAATAAATTTTACATTATTTTTTGCGGTTACGTAAAGCCATTTATATCCAAAATCAACGGCATTAAGCGGATTTAATATTAATTCATTACCTCTTTTTGATGTAAGGTAATAAATATTTGGTGAATTATCAAAAGTTGTTGTTATTAATTTGTTGTTTTTATCATAAATAAATGATGGAAAAAATTGAAGATGAAAGTCATGACAAAATTCTTCAAGTCCTTCATTTTTTGACAAATATGTCTTGCTAAATTCTACACCAAGAAGCAGATGAGGATTATTTACAAATATGCTTTCTTCTGAATACTTACCTTTTGAACTGATTTTTCCGTTAAAAGGTGAGCATATTTTGTATTTTTGTGAAATCCATGGTTTTCCATCTTGTATTTGTCCAAAAACTGTTTCACTTGGAACATAGTTTGATGTATTGAAAATTGAATGTTTAACAAAATATTTTCTAAGATAAACAATTTCGCTTTTTTTTAGACCGTTAAATTGTAAGCATGGAAAAAACCAAAGTGTCCTTTTAGGTTTTTGTATTGTACCAAAAAAAGAAATATTCTTTTTAATAAGAGTAAGGTCTTTTTTCATATTAGGTGTAAAATTATTTGCCTGATAAACAATATAACCTACCAAGCCAATTATTAAAAAAATAATAATCCCAATAGCAATTTTTATTTGATTATCACTTTCTGAATCATTAGGCATATATTTCTCCTATTTTTAACTAACACTTTGTTCCAAGTTCAATTAAAGCATTGACTGTTTCTTCATAATTAAATTTATCTTCTGTTGTTTGAGTTAAATAATTATTAATTTCATTAATCATTCTTATTGCCGCATCACATCTTGCATCAGAACCCTTTACATAAGCACCGATATTGATTAAGTCCTCATTCTTTTTATAAACAGCAAGCAAATTTCTTATTTTACCTGCGGCTTCTCGGTGTTCTTTGCTTGTAACATCAGGCATAACACGACTTATAGACTGCAAAATGTCAACTGCGGGATAATGATTTTTGTGAGCCATTTCTCGAGACAACATAATGTGTCCGTCTAAAATACTTCTTGCTGTATCAGAAATCGGTTCGTTAAAGTCATCACCTTCTACCAAAACTGTATAAAGTCCTGTCATTGTGCCTTTATCATTACTTCCTGCTCTCTCCATTAATTTAGGCATAATCGCAAATACAGAAGGAGTATAACCTCTTGTTGCAGGAGGTTCACCGATTGCAAGTCCTACTTCTCTTTGTGCCATAGCAATTCTGGTTACACTATCAAGCATAAATAAAACATCTTTGCCTTTGTCTCTAAAATATTCTGCAATTGTTGTCGCAACAAACGCAGCTTTAATTTTTACCAAAGATGGCTGTTCTGAAGTCGCTGCAACAACGACAGTTCGTTTCATTCCCTCTGTTCCAAGTGTTTTTTCTATAAACTCTCTAACTTCACGTCCACGCTCTCCAATTAATGCAATAACATTCATATCCGCTGTGGTATTTTTTGCCATCATTCCAAGCGTTGTACTTTTTCCAACTCCTGAACCTGCAAATATTCCAAGTCTTTGACCTTTTCCAACCGTAATAAATCCGTCTATTGATTTTATACCCAATGATAATGGTTCTGTAATCCTTGTTCTTTTAAGAGGATTAATTGCTTCAGCTTGAGTTGATTGAAAGTTTTGGCAATTAATTTCGCCCAAATTGTCAATGGGGCGACCTAATCCGTCCAAAACTCTGCCTAAAAGTCTGTCTCCAACTTGAATTTTCATAGCTCCGCCTGAATTTACAACGATAGCTCCTGGTTGTAGTCCTTCCATATTTCCTAAAGGCATAAGTAGAATTTTAGCTTCTCTAAAGCCAACCACTTCCGCCCAGACAGGTTCTGAATTAAGGCTGGGGTAAATGTAACATAAATCTCCAATGCTCGATTTAGGACCGTCTGCTTCGATTATCAAACCGATTATCTCTGTAACTTTTCCTATCTCTCGTATTGTTTCTGCTTTTTCAATTATTTCTTTATATTTACTAAAATCTGTTTTCATTATTCAATATTTTCCGTATTGTCAGGAGTTTCAGATGATTCTGGAATATTTATATCTTCTGTTTCTATTGTTAAATTTATTGATTCTTCTTCTGAATTTTCATTTAACTCAATATTTTCAACGGCTTCAATATCTTCAACCGTTTCAACTTGTTCGTTTATCGGTTGAGCATCTTCTGATGGCATTAGTTCACTTGTTTTGGCGGAATTTAGTGCGGTTAATAATTTGTCCGCAAGTTCATTGATTTGTGATGAAATTCGACAATCAACCCTAGACATTGGTGATTCCACAATCGTTCCGTCCGGAGATACGCTATTGTCCTCAATTACTTTTATTGAATTGAGTTGTGGTATTTTCTCTTTTAAAGTCTCTGATATTGAGTAAATCTTTTCTGCCATTTCAGGATTTACAATGATATTTATTTTTTCCTTTTCTTGTAGAGAATGTATTGCTTTAAGTGTTATTTCTTCTAAAATACGGTTATCAAGTTCAAGTGATTTTGAGCAAACTTTTTTTGCAATTTGAATTACCAGACTAACTATGTCTGTGTGTGCAGATTTTATAATGGCATCTTTTAGTTCAAAAGAGCCTTTTGCAAAATTATTAACCGCATATATTTTGTCAGATAATTCTTCGGTTATTGCTCTTAATCCCTGTTGTTTTCCCGCTTCAAACCCTTCTTGTCTTCCTTGGTTTGCCATTTCTGCAATTTCAGCTTTAGCCTGTTCTTTAGCTTGTTCTATTAAATTAACACATTCAGATTTAGCTTTTTCAATAATTTGTTTAGCTTCGCTTTCGGCACTCAAAATAAGCTTTTTTTCTTCTTCTGTCTTTGAGTTACCACTACCATCGCTAACAGGTACAAAGAAATCTTCTTTAAAATTTATATTGTCAGCTTTAATTCTACTCAATTAATTCGTCCTCTGGTGTTTCTTCACGAGCAATAACAATTTCGCCTGCAAGTTCTAATGTTCTGATGATGTTTACAATCTTTCCTTGAACTTCTTGAACTTCTTTTGCTCTTACAGGTCCCATATATTCCATTTCTTCTCTTAACATGCCTTGAGCTCTTTCTGACATGTTTTTGAAAATCTTTTCTTTTACGTCTTCTTTTGTTCCCTTTAAAGACATAGCCAAATCTTTTGTATCAACTTCTCTAAGAACTCTCTGAATAGCTCTGTCATCAAGTGTAACAATATCTTCAAATACGAACATTAATTCTCTAACTTCTTCTGCCAAATCAGGATTTTGAATTTCTAATAAGTCAATGACATTCTTTTCTGTATTTCTGTCTGCTCTGTTTAAAATATTGGCAAGAGATTCGACACCACCGGCTTTTGAGAAATCCTGTACAACAACTGATGAGAATTTACTTTCAACGATTTTTTCGATTTCAGAAAGAATTTCAGGGTTCGTCGTATCCATATCTGCAATTTTTAAGGCAACTTGTGCTTGAACTTCAGGCGGTAAGTAGTTCATAACTTTTGCTGAATGTTCTGGTTTTAGATATGCCATAATTAAAGCTATAAGTTGTGGATTTTCATTTTGAAAAGATGTTGCAAGTTGTCCGGGGTCTGCATCGTTAAAGAATTGGAAAGGATTTGAGTTCATTAAAACAACTAATCTGTCTAAAATCTTTTTTGCTTGGTCTGAACCATAAGCTTGTTCTAATAATTGTTTTGCGTATTCCATACCACCTGAAGCAATATAATTACTTGCTTCAAAAATTGCTTTAAATTCTTCCAAAATTTCATTAAGGATAGAAACAGGAACTTTATTTAGACTTGCAATATCAAGCGTAACCTGCTCCAATAAATCGTCATCAGTTATATTTTTCAAAACTTCAGATGCCGTAGCAGGTCCCAACACTATTAATAGTGCTGCGACTTTTTGTGTTGCTGTCATTTGTTGAACATCTATTTCTTCCATTTATTTTTAATCCTTAATGTATGAAGTTAAAAGTCTTGCGGCTTCGGCAGGGTCTGCCAAAATGGTATCATTAAGCTCCATTCGGACTCTTTCGAGTTCCGGATCTAAATGTGCCTCAATTTGTGGCAGAGCTTCTTTTTCCAGTGCATCAGGAGCTTCTTCTTTTATAGTTGGTAACGGTGCTTCATAAGTATTTGGAAGATAAACTTCTTGTTGTTCTGCTCCGCTTCCGCCTTGACGTTTGAATAATCCTTTTATTACAAGTAATGCTGTCATTCCTAGGATAAATACTACAAGCAACGGTCCTACTTTTGTTGTCCAAAAATCTATATTTGCTTGTTTTTGTGCATCTTTATCTGCTGCATCTTGTTGTGCTTTTTCTTCGGCTATTGATTCAAATTGTAAGCCTGAAACTGTTATTACGTCTCCTCTTGTATAATCCGCTCCGCTTGCTGATAATACAAGGTTTTGAACTTCTTGTTTCTCTTTATCTGTTAAAACTTTGTTTATTGCTACTGCAATAGTCATTCTTTTTACTGTTCCGGGGGCATAAACTACTTGCTTTACTTCTTTTGAAACATTATATGTTTTTGCTTCTTTTTGTTTTACGTAGTTCATATTTTTACCGCCTGTTGTCGTTGTTGCGGCAGGCGTTCCGTTTGGATTTGAATAATTTTCAACTTCACTTTGTGAAGCGGTTACTATTCCTTCTCCTTTGTCATTTGCAGGGGTATAACTTTCTATTGTTGATTTTGCACTGTCAAAATTTATATCTGCGTTAACTTGAACATTTACGTTCCCTTTTCCGACAATTCTTTCCAATACGGTTGTAATTTTCTTTGATGTGTTGTCTTCCATATTACTTTTGAAGCTTTCCATATCATTTGAATTTTTGCCAGCTTCATCACTTAAACTGTTTCCGTTTTGGTCTGTAATGAATACTTTGTCAGGAGTTAATCTTGGAATTGCGTAGGCTA
>JAGOIO010000086.1 GCA_017995595.1 bacterium
AACAAGTAATTTTTGGACCGTGAGCAAAGTAATCTTTAAACCAAACTTTTACATCTCCGCTACCCATAAATATATTAGAATCACTGTTATATTGTTGGTAGTGGCTCTTTAACGTAAGTTTTGAACCGTCATCAAGAGCTGCACAAGATGTTACATTACCGATAGCAATAAGTTGTTTTGTATTTGTATCATAAATAAAATGACCGGCTTGTGCATTGTTTTTTCCATCTTTAATTCTAGCTTGTCCTATCAGGTCAATTCTTTTTAAGTCGCCGTTACTGCCAGTTCTTATAATAGCTCTGTCAGAAAAAGTGTTCATATCTTTGTATTTTATTATAACGCCACCATTTGCAGTCATTACGTGAGCTTTTGTATCATATTCTTGCGTGTCAGCTGTAATAATTACAGTCGGTTCTTTTCCATTGAAAACAGTAGTTTGAGTTTCACCTTCAGCTTTTATTGTTTTGTTAATAAGTGAGGCTCTCAAGATATTAGCTTTAACCTCTCTTTTTTTATTTCCTTGAATTTGAAAGGCATAAGGTTGTTGATAGAAAGTTGCTGTATCAAGCTTGTTATCTTTGGTAACACTAACATCAGCTTTATCTCCGACAACATGAACGTCGTCAACAGAAACATTTACGTCGCCTTCAACTTTTATTTTATTATCTTTTTCGTTATATGTTTGAGACTTAGATTGAATTACTAAATCTGAAGCCATTGCAGACATTCCAGTCAGCATAATTAGTCCAAGTAAAATTACAAGAGCTTTCTTCATTTTTTCTCCTTAGTATCGTATAATTTAGTAGAAGTACCACCTGAGATTTTAAATCTTGAATAGTCGGCACTTATTGTGGCTTTTTTCGCTGTTGACAACAACTGCTTGCCACGTTTTATTTTAATATGACCGGTTGCGATAATCGGTTTGTCAGAACCTGACCAAACTAATCTGTCGCAATACAAACTTGTTCCGTCTTTTATAACAATGTGAGTTCGGTTATATAAAATTATTTGTTTTTTTTCAGAATCATAAGTCCCTTTAGAAGAGATAAAACTCATAGAAACATTATTACTTTTATCATAGAAATTTCCTGTAGCATTTGTCAGAATTGCCATTCTGGAATCACTGCTGTAAGATCCGTTTTGAGCATATAATTCCCAGTATCTTTTACCACCTTGACTTTCTGTCAATATTATATCAGAAGTATTAAGAGCTTGTTCATCAGCGTTTCCTGCAAGCTGGCTTCTATGAAAATTATGAGTTATAACTGCAGCAGAAAGAAAAGCCCATACTAAAACCCCGACAAATACCAAAAATGCCGTTAAATAAACTGTTCTTTTTTTACTCATCTTCTTAAATTTCATACTGATATTTTATCATAAATATCTTCTTAGATACATTTTGTACCAAAACTTAATATTATATTTTATTTAATGTTATTTGTACTATAATTTGTGAAGAGAGATATAGGAGGATACATCATGCCGAAACGCTATGATGCAGGTGAAGTCATTACTGCAATGGTTACACCGATGAATAAAAATAGGGACGTTGATTATGAAAAAGTTGAAGAACTTGCTTCTTATCTTGTTGAAAACGGTTCTGATTCTTTACTTATTACCGCAACAACAGGCGAGAGTCCTACATTGACGTTTGATGAAGAATTCGAAATTCTTTCAAGCGTTAAAAGAGCAGTAAAAAGTAAAACAAATATAATAATGAGTACAGGCTCAAATTCAACTGATACTGCGGTTGAAGCTACAAAAAGAGCAGAAAGAGAAGGTGCAGATGCCGTTCTTTCTGTAATTCCTTATTATAATAAACCATCACAAGAAGGTATGATTGCTCATTTTTCTGCTATTGCAGAAAGTACAAATTTACCTGTGTTTATATATAATATTCCGTCAAGAACGGGTGTTAATATGAAAGTTGAGACAGTTAAATTCTTAGCTGAAAAGTATAAAAATATTGTTGCAATAAAACAAAGCTATCCTGATATGGATGCAATAACAGAAATGAAAATGCAGTGTCCTGAAGATTTTTCTATATTTTCAGGTGATGACAGTCTTACGTTGCCAATGCTATCATTGGGTGCTGAAGGTGTTGTTTCTGTTGCTTCTCATTTCTACGGGAAAGAGTTAAAATCTATGATTAGAAACTTTAAGTCTGGAGAAATCCATGCAGCAGCAAATATTCATAGAAAATTATATCCGATGTTTAAGTCTTTATTTATGGCTCCAAATCCAGTACCTGCAAAAGCAGGTCTAAAAAGATTAGGCATAATTGAAGAATATGTAAAACGTCCGTTAGTTGAATTAAATGAAGTACAAAAGGCTGATTTGTTTGATGCGATGGATATAGTTACAGACAATTTTAAAGAGGATTAGCCCACGTTGGGTATTTAATCTCGGATTATATTATAATTAAAATAAGAAAGACAAAATAAAATAAGGGTAAGAAAATGAAAAACAAAAAAATTATGTTTTGGGTAATTGCCTTAATCGTGCTGGTAGCAGGGATTATCGTAATTAAGAAACCTACAAAACTGGGTTTAGACTTGGTTGGTGGTTCAAGATTGGTTTTGCAAGCTCAAAAAACAGCTAACGTAGCAAAGATTACTCCTGATATGATGGATAGTTTAAAATTTGCTATTGAAAACCGTGTAAACAAGCTTGGTGTTGCTGAAACTGTTGTTCAACAAATCGGTGATACAAGACTTTTAATTGAAATCCCAAATGTTTCAGACTTGAAACAAGCAAAAGAATTCTTGGGTGAAACTGCAGAATTGGAATTTAAAAAGCCTGGTCCAACTGTTAACGGTGAGCAAACTTGGTTTCCTACAAGTTTAACAGGTAAAGATTTAAGTAAGGCAAATTTAAGTACAAATTCATCTAATGGTGAGTGGGTTGTTGATTTAACATTTAATGATGCAGGTACTAAAAAGTTTGGTGATTTAACAAAGAAATTAGTTGGTAAACAAATGGCTATTTTCTTTAACGGAGAAATGCAGTCTGCTCCTGTTATAAGAGAACCGATTATCGGTGGAAATGCTCAAATTTCAGGCGGAGAAAATGGTTTCCAATATGAAGAAGCTAAGAAAATGGTTGATTTGTTAAATGCAGGAGCTTTACCTGTTCCGGCAAAAATAATTGAAGAAAATACGGTTGGACCTACTCTTGGTGCTGATAGTATTTCAAAATCAAAGGTTGCAGGTGTTATCGGTATTTCTTTGGTAATGTTATTTATGTTAGCTTTCTACAGATTACCTGGTTTAATTGCAGACGTTGCATTGATTTGCTACAGTATAATGCTTTTTGCACTATTTAAAATTGTTCCTGTAACTTTAACATTAGCAGGTATTGCAGGTTTTATTTTAAGTATTGGTATGGCAGTAGATGCGAATATATTAATTTTTGAAAGAACAAAGGAAGAACTTCGTCAAGGAAGAACTTTGTTTACTGCAATAAATGCAGGTTTTGACAGAGCGTTTACAAGTATTTTCGATTCAAATATGTCAACGATTATCACTTGTATTATCCTTTATATGCTTGGTACGAGCGTTGTTAAAGGATTTGCTTTAACTCTTGCAATAGGTGTTGCGTTATCTATGTTTAGTGCAATTACTATTACAAAGAACATTATGCACTTGATTTTTGGTACTGGTGAACTTAAATATCCTCAGTTATTCGGATTGAAGAAAGATGAAATCGGTACTGCTTATCAAGTAAATGAAACAAAACGTGAAAAAGCTAAATTCGGTGTACTTGACTAATTGTCAGATATATTGAAATTATTATAAAGGAGACTATTAAAAATGGCTATGACAGAAACATCTGTTAATACAGAAAGTTTAATACACAGTACAGGGCATAAACATATTTTTGACCTTGTAAAATATAGAGCGTGGTGGCTTGTGCTATCTGCAATACTTGTATTCCCGGGATTATTTGCAATGATTTATTCTTGTATGACTTATCCTACTCACGCTCCGCTAAAAGTCGGGATTGATTACACAGGAGGTTCTGTTGCTCAATATTCGACTACAAAAGATATAAAGAGTAATGAAATAGCTCAAACAAGAAATAAGTTAGAAAAAGCAGGTTTTGAAGATCCATTCTTGCAAGTTATTCAAATTAATCCTAATAATGCAAAAACAAAGGGTATAAAGTCTGTTTTATCTGTAAGAACTAAGTTCTTGGGTGAAAAAAATACTGCTGAACTTGATAAGGTTACTTCTATTGTAAAAGCTGAGTATCCTGGTTCTCAACTAGTTCAAGTAAGTTCAATCGGACCAACTTTGGGTTCTGAATTGTTTAAAAATTCAATGTTTGCTTTGGGCTTAGCATTTTTGGGTATTGTTCTTTATTTGACAATAAGATTTCAATTTGACTTTGCGATAGCTGCAATTTTAGGACTTGTTCACGATGCTTTGTTTGTTGCTGGTTGTTTCTCAATAATGGGTTTGCTTATGGGTAAGCAGATTGATGGTATGTTTATAACCGCAATCTTGACCGTTATAAGTTTTTCTGTTCACGATACAATCGTTGTATTTGACAGAATCAGAGAAAATTTGAGATATTATTCTAAGAAAATGACTTTTGGTGAAATCGTCAATTTCAGTGTTAACCAAACATTTGTAAGAAGTATTAATACTTCTTTGACAACTATCTTGACACTTTCTGCGTTGTATTTCTTTGGTGGAGTTACAACGAAAGATTTCGTTTTAGCTATGATTTTGGGTATTGCAATCGGTACTTATTCTAGTATCTTCTTTGCAAGTATTGTTCTTGATTTTTGGAGAACAAGAAAATCTGCTCAAAAAGCAATTAAGTAAGAGTTATTATTCTTTGAATTAAGAAAGAAAAATTGAAGTTGGGAAGCGAAGATTTAAAAAAGAAAGAATCTATATTTGAAAAGGCACGTTCTTACGGTGCCTTATTCAATAATAAGAGTTTTTGCTTTTTATGGGCAGCTCAAATCTTTTCGCAATTTGCTGACAGAATCATTTTTGTTGTTTTTGTTACTATAATTGCGTTGAATTTTGACCCAAACGGAAATGCTACAAGTCTTCAAAGCTGGCTTTATATTGCGTTTACAATTCCTGCGATATTATTAACCGCTTTTGCCGGAGTTTTAATTGACAGATGGAATAAAAAATTAATAATGATAGTTACAAATATCGGCAGAGGGCTTATAATGCTTCTTCTGCCGTTATTTGATAAAACTCTTATCGGACTATATGCTCTGGCATTTTTATTATCATCGGTTACTCAATTCTTTGTGCCTGCTGAAGCTTCTATTATTCCTGCGGTTGCAAACAAGTATCAACTTTTGACTGCAAATTCTTTGTTTGCTACGACTATGATGGCATCATTAATTTTTGGATTTGCTCTTGGTGATCCGATGATTAATATGTTTGGAATAAAATATGTGCATTTTGGAATTGCATTATTCTTTTTTGCTTCTGCATTTATGTTGTTATTCGTTAAGCATAAGCCTGTTGTGAGAGAAGCAAATTCAAAAGTTACCTTTTTTGATGATATGAAAGAGGGTATTGTTTATATTAAAAATAATCCTGTTGTAAGAGCTTCAATGACAAAACTTGCATTATTATTTTCTGTTATTGTTATGCTTTCTATAATGTCCATTGGATTAAGTCAAAAATATTTGTATCCGCAAAATCATGCACTCGGAGCGCAAAAATTTGCATATATTGTAGTTTATTGTGGTATTGGTATGGTTTTTGGTGCGTTTCTTGTCGGGAGAGTGTTTAGAAAAGTCGAAAATCATTTAATGGTTTATATCGGTATATTTGTTGGTGGCTTGGGCTTACTTTTGTTTTCACTTTTACCTTTTATTCCACAAACTATTATGTTTGATTTTGCAAGTAGAAAATTAGGTGCATTTTATTTAGAAAAATTTTATATGACACTTCCTATGTTTTATAGTTATGTAGTTGCAACTATAATTGGACTTTCTACCGCATTTGTTGCAATTCCTTCTCAAACAATTTTGCATACGG
>JAGOIO010000087.1:0-3718 GCA_017995595.1 bacterium
ATATTATAGTCTTAATTTTATTGCATAAATTATTGTAATCTGTAGAACTGTCGATTTCCATATTAATAGAATTAATCAATCCTTTGATTGTATTTAAGTCGCTTTCGCTACAGCCCATATTTGTTAATAGAGTATAGTCGCCATTCAAGGCTTCATACATAGCTTCATTGTAGCCTGCTTCTTTTATTGCAGCCTTAGTTGTATCTGTTGCATATCCGTTATCATTGGCAACTAATGTTTTTAATTTTGTAGCTGCATCTGTATTGTTTTTCATTTCAGTCATTTCAGGATTCGTACCTGTTAATGTTCCGCTTGTTCTGCCTGCTTCAATTGCTTCTTGAAATTTTGATACTAATGTCTCTGCATCACTTGCATTTGAATCGGCAAGGTATGTTTGAACAAGATTATTAACGAAAGTCTTTAAGTTGCTGAATGCTGTTGTTTCTGCACCAAGTTTTGTTGCTTGAGTGTTTATATAACTTCCTGCAATTTGTTCTATTTGTGATTTTGCAATAGCAAGTTTCATTTCAGATTCACTAATTCCATCTTTTCCGTCAACGTCAATGCTTCCGAAAGCTGTTACTTTTCCACCAAAAGAATCGCCTGCGGCTTCCATATCGTTTTTCAAATTGTTGTACTCAGTTGCATCAAGTGAACCATTTTTATCGGTATCATACTTTTCTGTAATCTTGCTCCAGTCAGTACTTGTTGCAAGCTTTGTTAAATTCGTTAATGAGCCAAAATCATATCCCATAACTTTTCTCCGATTTGTTAACCCTACCTATTACCCTTTTATTATCGGCAAATATTTTTTTATCTTTAGCTTTTTGAATTCTTTGTTAACATTCTGTAACATTTTAATTTGGATTGGAAATGAAAATGTCTTAAAAATCTACTCTTTGTGTTTGTATTTAATTAAGTAGAAAATATAACTATTGTGTTTGTATTTGCGAAACAATTTGTTAAATTTCTTGTTTTGTTATCGTTTTTCTATTAAACTTATTCTTATTGAGAGGTTACTATGAAAAAAATTATCGCAAAAAATTTAGTTAAAATATATGGCGACAGAAGCGTTGTAAATGATGTTTCTTTTGAAGTTAACAAGGGTGAAGTCGTGGGGCTGTTAGGTCCTAACGGTGCAGGTAAAACTACAACGTTTTACATGGTAGTAGGATTGGTTAAGCCGAATTCCGGTAGAATCTTTCTTGAAGATGAGGATATTTCTTCATGGCCTATGAATGTACGTGCAAGAGCAGGCTTGGGCTATCTTCCTCAAGAAGCTTCTATTTTTAGAAAACTTACTGTAGAAAATAATATCAAGCTCGTTTTAGAAATGAATGACAAGTTGACGGTTAATGAAAAATCTAAAAAATTAGAAGAATTGTTGGAAGAATTTGGCGTTAAAAAATTAAGAAATTATTCTGCGGTATCTTTGTCCGGTGGTGAACGTCGTCGTGTCGAACTTGCGAGAGCATTGGCTGCAAGCCCGGATTTTATTCTATTAGATGAGCCGTTTACCGGTATTGACCCGATTGCGATAGGGGAAATTAAAGAAAATATTAAAAAATTGTCTGATGACAAAGGCTTAGGCGTTTTGATTACAGACCACAACCCTAAGGCTACTTTGTCAATTACAGACAGAGCGTATGTCATTTTCGACGGAAAAATTAAAATTCAGGGTAAAAGTGAAGATGTTGCAGTTGACCCTGTGGCTAAAGAATTCTATTTAGGAAAGGACTTTGAACTTTGATTAACGCTTTTTCTAAAATAAAATTGTATGACAAATATATTTTTAATCAGGTATTTATAACAACTTTTGTTGCAGTTCTATTGTTCACTGTTATTTGGATTGCTCCTGAAATGTTATTGAATACTATTCAGAAAGTACTAACTCATGAATATACTCTTAAAACCGGTATTCTGGTTATTCTTTATGAATTACCAAACATATTAGGTAAAGGGTTGCCTGTTGGCTTATTACTGGGGGCATTGTTTACTTTTGATAAATTAAGTAAGGATTCTGAACTAACTATTTTTAGAACAGCAGGACTTTCTTTTTGGAGAATTTCTGCTCCTGTTATTGTTTTAAGTCTTATGATTACCGCTTTTTGCTTTGTTACTTACGACTTTTTGATTCCTTATACTCAAACTAAGCTCGTTTCTATAAAAAAGGATTTCTTTCCCTCTCAATATATTTACACGCAGAAAGATAAAAATAACAAACCGACTTTAAGCGTAATTGTTTCAAGATTTAATTATAGTAATATCGCAAAAATCGTAGTTTTGGATTTTTCAAGAAAAAGTTTTTCTGATGTTCATGGGCTTTCTAATATTTATGTAGCAAAACATGCTCAGCATTATCCAAAGAAATGGACATTAAATGATGTTACAGGATATAGAATTTCAAATGATGGAATCTTTGAACATGTCGGATTTAGAAAAAATATGGATATTTTGCAAGGAGTAAGTGCTCAAAATGCTTATGATTTGATGATATTCTCTCTTAAAAAAGATAGAGAATTTACAAATGCTCAATTATGGCATTATACAAGGCTTTTAAAACAAGAAAACTTGGACGAGGATTACAGGTTGATGTTTAACAAGTATTTGCAAAGATTCTTACACCCATTTGTTTGTGTCTTGTTAGCTATTTTGGGTTGTTTACTTGGGTTCAGTAAGCCGAGAGAGCAAAGACTTGTAGGCTTTACTATAGCGATTGCGTGTATTTTCTTATATTATATAACATTGCCTTTCTTTGATATGTTAGCTGAAAAAGGTGTTTTATCTCCAATAATAACTGCATCTTTTCCTCCAATTGCATTTCTTATAGCAATTTGTGTATTTTATAAAACAAAAGAATTGTAAGGGGTTTATATGAAAAAATTTTTAGTAGCGTTAACTTTATTTTCTTTAATAATTTGTTCTACTTCTATGATTGCGTTTGGTTTGAATGTGGTAGAGCCTGTTCAGGTTAATTATAAAAATGGTATTTATCATATTATTATTGACGGTAAGCGGGAAGCAAAAAATATAAGATTTATTTCAAGTGAAAAACTTATTACTAATAGTGAAGCTCATAATATGTCGGGTTCAAGGTTGACTATAAATGCCGGGTTCTTTGATCCCAAAAATCAAAAAACGATTTCGTACATAGTTACAGATAGAAATACTGTTGCCGATCCGTTATTAAATGAAAATTTATTTTTAAATCCTACGTTGAGACTTCACATGGAGCAAATCTTAAATCGAACTGAATTTAGGCAAGTGGAGTGTAATGGAAGATATCATTATGAAATTGTACCTCACAAAACGCCTGTTGATTTTCCTTGTAATATAGTAACGTCAGCTCAAGGTGGTCCATTGATTTTGCCTGAATTAAAATTGGAAGATGAGTTTTTTGTCTTAAAACAAGACGGAAAAGTCGTTAGAGAATCAGCTTCAGTCTTAGAAAAAACTGCAAGGACCATTATAGGGTTAAAAGGTGATGAAATTCACATTTTGATTATTACTGATAAAAATCCTAAAAATATGTATGAAGTTCAAAAAATGTGTGAGGATTTAGGGTTGGAAAGAGCTATGGGCTTTGATGGTGGAAGTTCTACATCTTTGAATTATAAAAAATCAATAAAGGTCGTTTCTACTTCAAGTGCATCAGGCAGAATGCTAAAATCATTTATGCTTTTAAAATAGCTTTTGCTATAACTACAATTATCAAGGT
>JAGOIO010000087.1:3818-6011 GCA_017995595.1 bacterium
GGAAGTTCTACATCTTTGAATTATAAAAAATCAATAAAGGTCGTTTCTACTTCAAGTGCATCAGGCAGAATGCTAAAATCATTTATGCTTTTAAAATAGCTTTTGCTATAACTACAATTATCAAGGTAATTAACATGGTTATAAGTATAAGCCTATCTTTTAGCATGTTTTTTAAATCCCCTTATAGTGATATATACACTGAATAAATTTCTTTGAACATCTGCATATTGGTAATGGTTGTATTCTGCATAAAAGCTTACCGTATCATTTATATCATATTTTATGTAAGGAGAAACTCCCCATGCCGGTATAGTTTGTGTGGTAGAAATTGAGGTTTGCACACCACCGAATGCTTCTATTCCGTATTTGAAATGTTTGTATTTTCCCTCTGCAATTATTTTTAATGTTGTTGCATCGAAAAACTCAGGGCTAAAATATCCGCCGAAAAGTTGTCCACTTTTGCTATATAAATTCAGTAAGTCATATTGGTATCGCATATTATCTGTCGATATCTCAATGTCAAATTTGTTAATATATTTGTTGTTTGGATTTATATACAAATGCTTTCCAAAGCTTATTATGGATTCGTAATACAAGTTCGTGGGTAAATTCCTTCCCATTACAAAACCAAAAATTGCATCTGTTGAAATATATGTTCTGTTTTCAAAATGTTTTGTATAATTTATATAAACTCTGTCATTTGCACATCTTCCTGTGAATTTCCCGTCAATAAATCTCCCGACAGATGACAAGTACGACTGTTCCATATTCTCTCTATAATATCCAATTTTTATGCTGGATTCGTCTCCAAAATTATATTTTAACCAGCTGTCTGTGTTTAAAAGCGTTTTATGACCAAATTGGAAAATCTTTACTCCAAAATTTGCATCATATTCCCATTCTTTTACAGGGTGTCCTTTTGCCCCTACAATTATATTATTTACAACATTGTGTTCAGGCTCATTTCCTCCTGAGGTATATACAAAAATGTTATAATTGCCGTACAACTTTGTATTCTTCCTTACACCTTCTTCTACTCCCATATAAAATCTCTGTGCATCAAGTTTGAATTCTTGAGATAGGCTTTGTATCATAAATGCGTATCCAGGAACAAATCGGAAGGCCTTTTTTCGACGAGCTTTTTCTTTTATTTCCCACGCTGTATCTGTATTTATATTTAATACCTCTTCGCTTGCATTGTCTGGCATGTGCAGGTCTTTTAAATATATTCTTGCCTTTAATTCTCTAACTTCAGGAGTTTGCTCTATGCTATCTAAATAATTTATCGCTCTAATGTAACATTCTTCGCTTCTATAATTTTGTGCTATTTGTAGCTTTGCTTCTATATTATTAGGTTCTAATTTTAAAACTTCGTTATAGATTTCGTTTGATTTCTTAAATTCTCCGATTGCAGATTTCTTTTTTGCATCTTGTTCCTTTATACTTTTTAGGTCATTCTTCTTTACTTCGTCATAATTCATTTTATATTCTGATAAATATTCTTGTTTGCTTTGATATTCTTCAAACTCTTTTATAGAAGGTTCTTCTGATAATGCGATTTGAGAGAATGTGAAAAAAAATAATATACAAAATAAAAAATTTCTCACTATTGCCCCCTATTTATTCTATTTTGTTGAATAAATCACTATGGACAATTACACAAGTGATTAAAATTTTAAACATAATGCGAAAAAAGAACTCTTGGCAATAATAAAGTTGCCAAGAGCTAGTTTTGTATTACAAATTTTTGATTTTTTATTTAGTTAATTAAAATTCCTGCGATGCACGCTGAAAGGTATGAAGCAAGAGTTCCGCAAATTAATGCCTTTATACCTAATCTTGAAAGTGTTTTTCTTATATTAGGTGCTAATTCTCCGATACCTCCAATTTGAATTGCGATTGAACTAAGGTTTGCAAATCCGCAAAGTGCAAAACTCGTTATTATAAAGCTCTTTTCACTGATTACTGATTTCAAATTAACTAAATCAATATATCCTAGAGTTTCATTTAAAACAAATTTTGTTCCTAATATTTCTCCTATTTTACCTGCATCATGAAAAGGAACTCCCATTAAATAGGCAAATATTGCAAAAAGTTTTCCGATAATTGCTTTCATTGATAAGTGGTCAATATCAAGACCAATAAAGCTAAGTGTAAGATGGAATGTGTGATGCATAAAAATTCCGAATTTTA
>JAGOIO010000088.1 GCA_017995595.1 bacterium
CAAATACTCCGTTTATAGATGCACACAATGTTATTATTAATGTAAGTATTTTCGTCTTTGTTTTAGTATTCATAATTTCCCATTCCGATTGCGTTTAAAAACATTCTCATTACATCTTTGGTCTTTGTTATCATATTAAGTTCGGGATTCTCCTGAGAATAACATTCAATGTAACTGTTTATCAGTCCGTCTAAAACGTAAGCTAAATTGTAACAATCCTTAGTGAACTCGTTTGAAACTTTTTCTTCTTTTATAAATTCTTCAATAGATTTTGCAAGCAATTTATAAACTTTTTTCATTGGATTTTCTTTACCTTTGTTCGCACCTTTTATTACAGTTTGATTCTGCAAAAAATCTCTGAATATAGATTTGTTTTTTTCATAATACATAAATTTGTATTTAACAAAAATTTCACATTGAAGTATAGGCTTTTTTTCTATTTCAAACTGCGTTTTTATTTCATTGTAGGCAGTTTCCGTAATGGAAAATAACCAATGATAAAACAATCCGCTTTTGGATTCAAAGAACGAATATATTGTTCCGACTCCAATACTCAGTTCTTTTGCGATTTTATCAATTTGCGTTCCGTCATAGCCAAATTCTCTAAAATATTTTTCGGCTGTGTCAATAATAAGTTTTTTCTTAAATTCAATGACTTCTTGATTCAATCTCTCGCTCCAGAATATTATTCTCAATCAGAATTATATTCTATTTGAGAAAAATATTCTAGTATATGTAAAGATATATGTAAATAATATTAATATTAAATTGCAATACGGTATAAATCGAATATTGTTACGGATATTTTACACAAGCTAAATCATTAAGTTGACAATAAAATTTGTTCTTGCTAGATTGGTTATACAACCGCAGACGGTTAGTCGAAGTTCGTCAAAGGATTTAATCCGCTAACTCAGGTTTTACGTGATTTATTATTTTTATTATAATTAATTAGTGAACTTTGCGGTAGTACTGAAAAACGCAAAGTTTTTTAGTATGCAATTAGGTCGAAAATAGCTTATAAAATAAGCAGAAACAAAGGAGTCAAAACATGTCAACAAAAGCCTTTAAAGATGACAAAATTAAGTCAATTAAAGAAAAAGTCGAAAATGCGAAAGTTGCTGTTGTAACTGAATACAAAGGTCTAAGCGTAGAAGAAATTACAAAATTAAGACGTAATCTTCAAGCTAAGGGCGGAGATTATATGGTTACAAAAAACACTTTAGCAAAGATTGCATTAAAGGGAACTCCGTATGAAGTTTTGACAGATAATTTAAAAGGACCTGTAGCAATAGCATTTGGTTATGAAGACGAAGTAAGTCCTGCAAAGGAACTAGTTAACTTTATAAAAGATGTTAAAAAAGGTGAAATCGTTTGTGCAGCATTGGACGGAAAAGTTCTTTCAGCAGACGAAACAAAAGAGCTTGCAAAGTTACTTTCAAGAGAAGAACTTTACGCAAAAATGCTTGGTTGTATCAATTCACCTGCATCAGGTATTGCAAATTCTGTCAATGGCGTTCTTACGAAGTTGGTTCGCACTTTAGATGCAGTAAAAGAGAAATTACCTGCTTAACATTATGCAGAGAATTTTTGTCAGGGGTAGCCTGATAACGTAAATTAGTAAAATAAGAAAAAAAATAAAAGGAGAAAAACAATGAGTAACGTAGATACAATTTTAGAATCAATTGAAAAATTAACATTGCTTGAAGCATCAGAATTAGTAAAAGCTATGGAAGACAAATTTGGTGTTTCAGCAGCAGCTCCAGTAGCAGTAG
Organism: bacterium; assembly: GCA_017995595.1. Taxonomy (GTDB): domain Bacteria; phylum Cyanobacteriota; class Vampirovibrionia; order Gastranaerophilales; family Gastranaerophilaceae; genus JAGOIO01. Next base: position 1,776 of record JAGOIO010000088.1, read on the forward strand.
CAGCTCCTGTAGCAGGTGCAGCAGCTCCTGCAGCTGATGAAGCAACTGAAGTAAGTGTTGTTCTTGCTGAAGTTGGTGCTAACAAAGTAGCCGTATTGAAAGAAGTTAAGGGTATAACTGGTCTTGGTTTGAAAGAAACTAAGGACTTAGTTGATGCAGCTCCTAAGGCTATCAAAGAAAACATCAAAAAAGAAGAAGCTGAAGAAATCAAGAAGAAACTTGAAGCAGCTGGTGCTAAAGTAGAAATTAAATAGTTAATTTTAACTTTTATAAAAGAGACCGAAATCCTTTTAGGACTTCGGTCTCTTTGTGTAAATATTTGTAAAAAATGTATCATTTTATGACAAAAATCATGGTTTAGGGTTATTTTAAAAATATATAAGTACTTATGGAGATATAATGATAAAAGTCGTCGGTTCTCATTTTAAAAATGTTGCGTTTTCTCAAAATGGTGAGGAAAATAAAAATACGGCAAATGTTCGTTATGAAAAGGATACCGTATTAAAGCCTATGCCAATGACTAATTTAAGAATTGGTATTGATAAGGTTGGTAATACATTTACAGAATATCTGCCAAAAGGTTTGAGTGGTGATAAAAATTCTAATTTTTATCAATTTTTGACGACAGGAACATTTCCATATATAGCCGGTAGTTTGACAATGATGGCTGTATTCAATTCTGCAAATAAGTTTTTTGCACGAAGTGATGAAATGAAAGCCAATAAACTTGGCAATAAAATGGCATTGGGAGTTTTGTTTTACGGATTAGCAAAGAATTTTGCACCGTCATTAGTATCAAAGCCTGTAAAGATGGCAACAGGTGTTGATGTTGATATGCCTTATGCAAAAGTTGTTTATACGTTGCCAAAATTCAAAGGTGATACTGATATTATGCATAATGAGTATCATAAGGTTTTTGAAAGCATAGAGTTTCCAAGATGGGACTTGTTGTACAATCCTGAAAGTAGTGGAAAACCAAGAAATGCTTATTATGATAAGATTGCCAAGAAAATGGGATTGGGTGAAAATTTAAAAGATTCAGACCAAGAAGTTAAGCCAAAAATTAAAGAAGTTGTAACAAAGACTTCAGCAGTTTCAAGATTAACTCAATATTTATGGGCAGGCTTAGGAGTTGCAGTTGCTATGCAAAAGCCTTGGGAAAGTTTCTTTGAACATACAAATCTTCATTCATACAAGGTTAATGCGTTTGTTGATGCAAACAAGGATAAATCGTTTATCGCAAAGTTAGCTATGACAGCCAAGAATACTGCATTATTAGCTTATGATACAACAAAGAGTTTTGGTAAGACTTTTGTAAAAAGTGTAAAAGAACTTTATAATCCTACAGAAGGTGAAAAGGTTTTATCAAAAGTTCAAAAACATGCAGGCAAAGCCTTTATTCTTACAACATTTATGACAACATTATTAGGAACGCTTTGGGCAAGTCATGTTTCACATAAGTCAGAAAAAGTTTCAGGTAAAGTTATTGATAATTCAAGAAAGTTCACGGTAGATTAATGAGCATAAATCCTTTATTAATTACAAATTTGAATAAAAAAATGAGTTTTACATCAAATGTACAAAATCCGCAAAATTCAACGCAAGTGGTAAAGCCACAAACTCCTGCAGGACATTTGGTAAGTAGCTCATTTCTTGATGCACCTGCAAACTTTGTAAGTGATACTGTTTATGATTTAAAATCTGTAAAAGACGGAATAAAAGGTAAATCAAACGACCATGAACAAGGCAAAGTAAATGATTTTGCTATGAAGATGGGTGGTTTAGGAATTGCATCTTACTTGTTTACACAAAAAGCTTTGCCGTCAGGAAAGGCTATGGAATTTGTAGGACTTGCCTCTTTCTTTACTTCAATGGCTTTGTGGCCTAAAATTGCTATTGAATTACCTGCTTATATAAAGCATGGTTTTAATGTCCAAAAGCGTTATGTTGACAGTAATGGAAGAAAGAAACCAGTTTTCCAAGATCCTCAATATATTCCGTTTGACTTGTATAGTGATAAAGAAATTTCAAAAATCGGAGATAAATTAGGTGTTCCTAAAAATATAGAAAATAGAAGAAATGTTGTTCAAGACAAAATGAAGCAAATTGCAACACAAAACAATACTTTGTGGATGTTAACTTCAGGTTTTGCAACACCTATTATGAGTGCATTGATTTGTAATCAAGCTGAGAAATATGTTAATAAATTCCAGTCAAAAGGTGCAGAAAAAAATGCAAACAAGTTATTTTCTAATATGGAAACAAAATTATCAAAGTTTGCGACAGCTCCAAACTCAAAGATAGAAAATGTTTCAATAAAAGATAATGCAAAATATGATGAAGTTGTTAATTCTTTAAAAGGTAAAGAGTTAACTGCCGGAGCTTATGAAAAGTTAGCATCAGCTTTTATTCCGACAGATGAGTTGCCAACAAGTTTTGCAAGACAATTACAATCAGTCTTTGAAAGTGATAAGTATCGTACAGTAAAAACTGATACTCCAATATTTAATGAAGAATCTGTTTCCGGACTTCATAAAGGATTAGTTGACAGAATAAATGAAGTAAAATCTAATCCAAAATCTATGACTCCAGAGACAATAAAATATATGGAAGCTTCAATGCTAACAGAAGATGAATTGAAGAATCTATGCAGAGACAATTTAGGAAAGCCTGTAACAGAAGATTTGAACGAAAAAGTTATAGCAGGTATTCTTGATAAGTTCTCTGGTATTTATGCAAAAGATAAACCTGCACTTGATTCAAAATTGAAAAATGATGTAAAAGCTGATTATAATGCTGTAAATGATATGGTTAAGAATACATTTATGAAAGATTTTGTTGACAAATTCGTTACAGAACCTGCAAAATCTGGCAAAACAATTATTTTAGATGGTGAAAATATAAAGAAGATTTCAAGACAGTTGTTAGACAGTTCAAAGAAATTGACAGTTACAGATTCACAATGTGATGCGGTTCAATCTTGTATTTATATGCCAAATGAAATTGAAAGTATCTTGAAAGAAAATATTGGAAAACCTGTTACTGAAGATACAGCACGTGCATTAAATCAATCAATGTTAAATAATGTTGGAATAACATTTGATGATTATTATAAGAAAGGTTTAAACTTTGGTAATGATTTCCGTCTAGATTTAAAATCAAAAGTTGAAGATATTGTATATAAATTTATTCCTGTTAAAAGAAATGTTTCACCGGTAAGTACCGTAAAAAATATTTTAGATGAAGCTAAAATCAAAAAATTAGACGAAATAAAACAAACCGTTGCAAATTATAATGATATGGTAAGTTCAGTTGATAGTTACAGACTTGCAAAGACCGGAGATAAGGAAAACAGTGTTTTAGCAAATGATTGTAACGAAGTAAGAGCAAAGCTTGCTGATATTTTAGGTTTTTCTAAAGAGGAAATGGAAACAGCAAGAAATAATCACTTTAAATCAGCTGAAGTTATAAGAAATCGTTTTGAAAAAATATCATCAAGTGATGAATTATATAAATCAACAGTTAAAAAGCTTGCTGATGTTGTAAATTCATTTGTAGAAAAATATCCTGAAACAACAGGCGGAAAAGATTTAACAGAAAAAGAAAAATTTGAAAAATATGTAGATGGTGCATACAATAAACATGCAGAAGCTTTTAAAGCAATAGGTTTAAATGATACTGCAAAATCAATAGCCGGCGAAGGTGAATTTGAAGAAACATCTGCAAAATATTTACAAAAATTGAATTATTCTCAACGAATAAGTGGTGTAAAAGGAACTTTCTACAATATTATTCAAGATTTAGACATTTACAGAAGAATATCAAATATTGAAAAATTATCATCAGCAAACGTTACAGCTGAACAAAAATCTGCAATATTGAAGTCTATGGGTCCAGTTGCCGATAAAACTGCAACTCTATCAGAAAAACAAGAAATGATTGAATTAGCAAAACGTGCAATAAGCTTCCACTCTGCTGATTTAGAAACAAGATTCTTTACAAAGAGAATGAAGCTAACTGATTCAAATAATTTAAAATATGAAGATGTCGTTGTAAAAGGCGGAAAAGTTCTTGATAATGGAAAAGCTTATGAAGTTCCAAAAAATGCAGTTGAAATTAATTATGATACTAAGTTTTATAAAAACAGTATGAACTTTATTTATAATACAGCATTAGACAAAGATAC
>JAGOIO010000089.1 GCA_017995595.1 bacterium
GTTGAGACTTTACAGGTTGGACAATCGTTTGAAATCTCTGAAGAGCTACATAAAAGCTTCTTCGGTGAACAAGTGATTTCGATAGATAAATCTTCTGAATTACTTAATGTATTGAGTTTGCAAGATTTTTCATCTTTTTCAATTGCAAGATTAACTTTAAAAAATACAGTTTTTGGTATTATTTTATTATGCAAAAAGGAGGAAGCTTTTTATTCTGAAGATATAGATAATATTTTAACTTCTGCCGGAGTTATGATATCGTATTCAATAAAAGATATTGAGTTATCGAAAGTTTTAAAGCTTCAGTTACAAGAATTACAGCGGACTATTTTAGAAAAAAATAAGGCCTATGAGACAATTAAAGTTCAAAATGAGCAAATAATTGAGTCAGATAAAGCAAAATCAGAGTTTCTTGCAAATGTAACGCATGAGTTAAGGACTCCGTTAAATGCAATTATTGGCTTTTCTGATGTATTGCGAAATAATTTGTTTGGAAAGCTTTCAGACAAGCAGTCTGAATATGTAACAGAAATTCATGTTTCAGGACTACATTTGCTTGGAATGATAAATGAAATTTTGGATATTTCAAAATTGGAATCTCACGCAATGAAATTAAACAAAATAGAATATAATATTTCCCGTTCGGTTGATGAGACGGTTAATGTTGTTTTGCCACTTGCGGATAAAAAATCTATTGCTTTGAAAAAATTTGTATCAGATGAGATAATTGTTGCAGATTATCAAAAAGTAAATCAAATTTTATATAATTTATTAAGTAATGCAATCAAATTTACTCCTAATGATGGTGAAATTATAGTAACTGCAAAAGTTGAAAATGAAAAATGTATAATTTCAGTAAAAGATTCCGGCATTGGTATTGCAAAAGAGAATCAAAAAAAAATATTTGAAAAATTTGTGCAACTTCAAGATGCATATCTTAAAACCGAAAGTTCGACAGGTTTGGGGTTAACTATTGTTAAAGATTTAGTTCAAATGCATGGTGGTAGGGTTTTTGTAAAAAGTGAGTTAGAAAAAGGTGCAGAATTTATTGTAGAGCTTCCACAATAAATTTAAGTATAATTAAACTAAAAGCCATAGGTTAAAACCTATGGCTTTTAATTTATTCATTTTTTATAAACTTTAGACTGCTGTTGAAACTTTAACTTTTCCGTTTCCTTCAAGAATTATCTCTGTATCAACACCATTGTTTGATATAATTAGTTTTGATTTGTGTATAGATTTACCATTTTCTTCAACTATAAAATCACTAACTTCTTTGATGACCATTTTGTTATCCATAATATTACCTTTCTATTATTAAGTAAGCATGCACTTTTTAAAGACTATACTAATATATAATACCCTTTTTTTAGGATTTTTCAACCCCTTTTAGAATATAATTTACATAAAACGTAAGAAAATAAAATTTGCTAGATATTTGAATTTTGTTATGAAAATTTAACAATATCTTAGTACATTTTTACAGCTTTTCTGACTTTTTGAAGTATCTTTTGTGCATTATGGCGAGCTTTCTCTGAGCCTGCTCTTATTATTTCGTGAACTTCGTCTAAGTGTTCTTCATAGTATTTTCTTTTGGCTCTTATTGGTGCAAACTTTTCATTTATTACGCACCCTAATCTTCTCTTGCAATCTGCACAACCAAGAGTTCCTGCTTCACAGCCGGTTTTTATTTGCTCCAGCTCTTCTTTATTTCCGAATATTTCCCAATATTTATATGCAACTTCGCACTGGTCAGTATGTCCTAAATCTTCTTTATGAATTCGACTACGGTCTGTAATTGCTTGCATAATTCTCTTTGCTGTAGTTTCTGCAGTATCTGATATTTTAATATCGTTATGGAATGATTTGCCCATCTTGTTACCGTCAAGTCCGCATAATAAAGGTACTTGAGTTAATTTTGGTTGTGGTTCTACAAAAAGTTCTCTGTCGTAAACATTATTAAATCTTCTTGCTATATCTCTTGTTATTTCTAAGTGAGCAAGCTGGTCTTTTCCGACAGGCACATATTCAGCATTGAACATCATTATATCCGCACTCATTAGAACCGGGTAACCCATAAGTCCGTAACTCACTTGAATATTATTTGCTCCTTCTTTTGTTTTTAAGATTTTAGCCATGTCTTTCAACGTAGGATCTCGTTCAACCCAATTTTGAGGAGTTACCATTCCTAAATATATGTTTAATTCAGCAATTTCAGGTATCATTGATTGAACATATATTGTACATTTATTAGGGTCAAGTCCGCATGATAACCAGTCTATAACAACATCTGTAACGTCTTGTTTTAAGTTCTTTGTATCATCAAATTTTGTTGTAAGTGCATGCCAATCTGCAACGAAAAAATAGCAATCATAATCTTCTTGAAGCTTTACCCAATTTTCGATTACTCCTAGATAATGTCCAAAGTGTAATTTTCCTGTAGAACGCATTCCTGAAACTATTCTTTTTTTTGCAGTATTTTCCATTTCTATTAATCCTGTATATTATGTACTTACGTTTTAATTATATTCCAAAGTTGATACAAACTCAAAGACTTTATTTAAACACCATTTTACGTCCCAGTGTGAGCCTGTATCAGATATGTATAGATGAGAATTGCTGTTTAAACTTGCAAGTTCTATTGAATTTGTGAAAGGTGCAATACAATCACTTTTTGAGTGTAACAGTAGAATTGGGCAATTCACTTCTTTTATTTTCGCAATATTGTCTAATTTTGAGATAAGTCTAAGTCTTTTTATGCGATATTTTACTAAGGTTGTTAGTAATATCAGGTGTATTCTTCTATAGTAAAAATTGCAAATATCAATAGCTGCAGATTTTAAATTTTTGATAGGGCATTGTAAAATAACTCCTGAAATCTTATTGTGTTTTGCGGTCTCAAGAGCAACTGCAGTTCCCAAAGAATGTCCCCAAAGAATAATATCTTGTTCTCTAAATCCTTTTTGCTTTAGTTGTTCAATTGCAGATTGAGCATCACGATATACACCTTTTTCAGAAGCAGAGCCTCCGCTTTTATAATGACCTCTGTATGATAACATATAAAGTCCTATACCTTTATCAAGGCAAAACTTAGCTACATCTTGGTGTGTTAATATAGATTCTGCTTGTCCATGAAAATGTAGAATGATTTTTTTACTTTTGGTTGGCGGAATATACCAAGCATAAAGTTTTATATTATCCTTGTTTAGAAATCTTTGAGGTTTTATTTTTTTTAATAAATCTCGATTTATTCTTTTTGCTCTTAATCTTGAAGGTTGAAAAATTAGAAAGTTTTCAATATCTAATCGCATGAGCCTGCAAAATCTGCCTTTGTGTTCAAATAATGGATAAATATTTAATAAAACTACTTTTCTAAGTAAGAAAAAGTAAAATAATATACGTTTCATTAGTTAATTCTATCATTTTTTAGATATTTTGTAAATTGGTAAAGTTTATGTAACCTTTTTGTGCTTGATTTTGTCTTTTTCTAGTGTTACTATCATTTTCGTAGAACAAGATAGGATTATTATGAGATTAAACAAGCCGATAAGTGCAAAAGAACGAATTATTTTAGCTTTAGACACTGATGATTTAGAAGAAGTTAGAAGTTTAGTAAATGAATTAAAAGATTATGTAGGGTATTTTAAAGTTGGTTTGCAATTATTGACTTTGTATGGTTTAGAGGCTGTAAAGGTCGTTAGAGAATGTGGTGGTAAGGTTTATTACGACTCAAAATTCCATGATATTCCAAATACCGTAGCACATTCTTGTGCAAATTTAGTAAAAAATGATGTTGAGTTTTTTAATATTCATCTTCAAGGCGGTTCGAAAATGGTAGCTCAAGCAGTGAAGGCTTCAAAAGATACTGCAAAAGCTATGAATATTGAACCTCCCGCTATCTTTGGTGTTACGTTGTTATCAAGTTTCGGACAAAGAACTTTAACTCAAGAACTTTGCGTTGAAGAAGATATTGAAGAATATGCAATGCAATTAGCACATATTGCTCATGATTGCGGATTGAACGGAATTGTTGCAGGAGCTTCTGAAGCAAAAAAAATAAGAGATGAATTCGGTGATGATTTTATCATTCTTTGCCCTGCTACTCGTCCAACTTGGGCTGCGGTGAATGACCAAGTAAGAGTTGATACTCCAACAGAAGCTGTCTTGTCTGGAATTGATTATTTAGTTATCGGGCGACCAATTACAGAAGCTGAGGATAAAATTTCTGCATGTAATTTAATTATTGATGAGATAAATACAGCTTTAAATAAATAAAATTTTATTTGATATATAAAAGGCACTTTTTCTTTTGAAAAAGTGCCTTTTTAGTTAATCTTTTATCTCCTAGCATTCAATAAGAATTTTATAAACTTCTTCCGGAGTGATGTCTCCTTTTTCTCCCAGAATAGTACCTCGAGAACTAAAACGTTCTTTTAAAGTTTCTCCTGCTTCTTTTGAATCTATATTATAATCCGCAAAATGAGTTGGCATTCCTATTGAATTGAAGAATTCTTCAGTCTTTTCTATTGCAAAATAACCAGCCTTTCTATCATCGGTTTCATTGCAACCATAGGCTTCTCTTGCAAGCTTTGCTAGTTTCTTGTATTTATTTTCAAATCGATTTTTCCAAAGTCTTGGAAGAACTATTGCAAGACTTTGCCCATGTGCAAGTCCGTAAATTGCTGTTAATTCATGACCTATCATGTGTGTTGACCAATCTTGAACAATTCCTAAGTTAATCCAGTAATTAAGTCCGCATGTTGCACACCAAAAAATATTAGCTCTGGTTTCGTAGTCTTTTGGATTTTTAAACACTTTAGGAGCTTCTTCTAACAATGTTCTTATGATTCCGATAGACCAGTAATCTTGAAGCGGAGAATTAACATCAAATGTTGCATATTGTTCCATAACATGTACATAAGTGTCAACAATACCATTTCTAACTTGTTGCTCTGGTAGTGAATAAGTAGTTTCAGGGTCTATGATTGAAAATTTCGGATAAACTGCAGGTGAATGAAATGCAAATTTTTCTTTAGTTTCTCTCTTTGAAATTACAGCTCCGCAATTCATCTCAGAACCTGTTGCTGGAAGTGTCATAACGCAGCCAAGTGGAATTGCTTCTGTAACGGTTAAATCTTTTTTAGGTATATCATAAGCATCTTCACCTGTATATTTTGAAGCTGCTGCGATGAACTTTGTTCCGTCTAAAGTTGAACCTCCACCAACTGCAAGCAAAAAGTCTATATTTTCTTTTTTTACAATCTCAACTGCTTTCATGCAAGTCTCATAGGCAGGATTAGGTTCTATTCCTGAAAATTCAATAACGGTATGGTCTTTTAGTGCTGTCATTACTTGGTCATAAACTCCGTTTCTTTTTATTGAACCACCACCGTAAATTAGTAAAACTTTTTTATCTTTACCGATTAAGTCTTTAAGTTTTGCAATAGAGCCTTTCCCAAAGACAACTCTTGTCGGACAACAAAAATCAAAATTATTCATAATTTAACTCCTTATATCATCGTGTAAATTGACTTTAGCATTTAAAACTTAAAAAATCAATTAATATATTTTAAAAATTGTAAAAACTACACTTGACAAAAAATGTGAAATGTTTTAGAATGTGCTACAGAGATAGGAGAAAATAAAATATGATTAAATTTATGTTTTCAATGATGATGGGAATGATGATGTGCATGTGTTCAGAACGCAGGCTTGCCTATTGTTATGATTACTAAAAGATAAAATCATAATTGAATATTTAAAAGGCACCTGCTAGTTTAAAGCAGGTGCTTTTTTATTAAAAAGTAAAAATAAAAGGTTTTAAAAAATGAGAAAAACAACAATGACAATGATGATGAATATGATGCCAATGTACATGCAAGAGTTTTGCAGGTATTACTCGTTGTTGTGAAAAGATTTTAACCT
>JAGOIO010000090.1 GCA_017995595.1 bacterium
CTGCGAGTCAAATATCAGCAGTTGCAATGCAAGATGAGCAGTACGTTTAAAGAGGAATTTAATGAAAAATCCGTATATTGTAAAAGTTGAAGATTTAGAAAATTCAGAAAATGGTGAGTTAGAGCTAGAGTTCAATGATTTTATTGAAGGAATAGAGTCAGATGAGCCGATAAAAGCTGAAATTGAAATAAAATCACTTGGAGAATTAATAAAAGTAGAGGGAAATATTTCAGGAGATGCGATTTTAGAATGCGATTTATGTTTGGAAAAATATAAATATGAATTTGATTTTGACATTGAAGAATATTATGCAAAAAATACCATGCTTGAAGAATACGGTGCGGAAACAGAGCTTAAAGAAGGGCAGTTTATCGAGGATTTACAGGGAACAGGCGAGATAAACATTTTAGACTTATTGTATCAATCTGTAATATTAAATTTCCCAAATAAAAAGGTTTGTGGTATAAATTGTAAAGGGAATACTTTTGCAAATGAAGAAAAATATTTTCAAGAGCAGACAGACCCGAGAATGGAAGTTTTTAAGCAAATAAAGCTTGATGAACCCAAAGAATAAGGCTATTAGCCGATTTAATAAAGAAATGACGTAGTAAACTAGAAAGAAAGGTATAAAAATGGCAGTACCAAAGAAAAGAACAGGACATTCAGCACAAGGAAAAAGACGTTCAAACTGGAAAGCAACTTCTCCGGAAGTAACAAAATGTTCACACTGTGGCGAACCGGTTTTGGCTCACACAGTATGTACAGCATGCGGATATTATAAAGACAAAGCAGTTAGTATAAAATCACCTGATTATGTAGATGAAACAGAAGCTAAAAAGCCTGCAAAGAAAACTACAGCTAAAAAGACAACTGCGAAAAAAACAACAGCTAAAAAGACAACAAAAAAAGCAGAAACTGCTGAAACAGAAGTAAAAGCAGAAGAAACAAAAGTTGAAAAAGCTGAAGAAAAAACAGAAGAATAGTTAAATTTATACGAAACGCAGAATTTGCATGATTTTTGCAAATTCTGCATTTTGTGTGTTTTAAGACAGAATTTACTAATAAGAGGATAAGATGACAAGAATAGCAATAGATGCAATGGGTGGAGATCACGCACCGGAAGAAATAGTTGCAGGAGCCGTTTGGGCAGCCTCAGATTACGGTGTTGCAATTGAACTTGTTGGAAAACAAGATGCGATTGAACAAGAACTCGATAAAATAAACAGACAAGGGTTTGTTTCTTCTGCCGGTGGTTTTAAACAACAAAAAATCAGAATTGATACAACAAAGTTGGATATAAAAATTACCCCTGCTACAGAAGTTATTGAAATGGGCGAAGCTCCGGGGCAAGCTATAAGAAAAAAGAAAAAGTCATCTATCGTTTTAGGTGTAAATGCAGTTGCAACTGGTAGTTCTGATGCAATAGTTGCAGCAGGTTCAACAGGAGCTGCTATGGCTTCAAGTTTGTTCGGTTTGGGGAGAATCCCGGGAATTGACAGACCTGCTATTGCAGTTACGCTTCCGACTATGAAAGACCCTGTTGTTATAATTGATGCAGGTGCAAACAGTAATTGCTCTGCTAATATGTTGTTTCAGTTTGCCGTTATGGGAACTACTTTTTCTAAAAATGTTTTGGGCATTGATTCTCCAAGAGTTGGAGTCCTTAATATCGGGGAAGAAGCCGGCAAGGGTAATGAACTTGCACAAACAACTTATAAACTTTTAGAAGAAAATCAAGACAAAATAAACTTTGTTGGTAATGTTGAAGGAAGAGAAATATTCTCAGGTAATTGTAACGTAATAGTTTGCGACGGGTTTGTCGGAAATGTTGCTTTAAAAATTACCGAAGGTACTTCTTCAATGTTATTTAACATGCTTAAACAGGAATTCAAATCTGATCCGTTGGCAAAAATTGCCGGATTGATTGCATATCCTTTTATGAAAAGAATTTACAAAAAAATTAATTATGAAGAATTCGGTGGAGCATTGTTGCTTGGCGTTAAAGGCATTACAATTATTTCTCATGGCAGAAGTAAAGCCTATGCTATAAAAAGAGCTATCAGAGTGGCAAAAGATGCTGTTGAAACCGGAGTTAATAAAAAAATCGCTGAATTTTTGGAAGGAACAAATTTAGCTAAATAGTTGACTGTATAATTATGGATTATATTTGTTTCTGAAGAGAGGTAAAAATGGAAAAAAGCTTTATACCGTTAAGAATAGCAGGAGTTGGGTACAGTGTACCGGAAACTGTTATTACAAATGATGACTTGACAAAATTGTATGATACTTCTGATGAGTGGATTTATACAAGAACTGGTATAAAAGAACGCAGACTTGTTTCAGGAGAAGAAAATGCTACTGATTTAGGTTTTAAAGCGGCAAAAAATGCCCTTGATAAATCAGGGATAAAACCTGAAGATATCGACTTAATTATTGCAGCATCTTCTGCACCACCTGAGCTTTATCCTGCTATTGCATGTCATATTCAATCAAAATTGGGAATTACTTCTGATATTCCTGCTTTTGATATTACAGCTGCATGTTCAGGACTTATATATGGACTTCAAATTGCCAGAGGGTTTATCGGTTCAGGAATTTATAAAAATATATTAATTGTTGCAACAGATAATAACTCTAGACTTCTTGATTGGAATGATAGAGGAACATCTATTTTATTTGGCGATGGTGCTGGAGCTATGGTTGTTACTAAATCAGAAGATGGTGTTGATGATATTATTGCTATTGATATCAAATCAAACGGTTCTATTGGTGAAATGATTTCACTTCCATTACCGGGACAGAATTGTCCGTTGGTTGAACCTTGTTCAACAAAGGATTTTAAAATAAATATGAATGGAAAAGAAGTTTATAAGTTTGTTGTTAAGATTTTACCAAACTATATTGTTGAAATGATTGAGAAAGCTGGGTTAAAAGCGGAAGATATCGAATATTTAATTCCACACCAAGCAAATCAACGAATTATAGAAGCTGTTCAACAACGTCTTGGGTATAGTGATGAGAAAGTTATTTCAAATATCAAATATTATGGAAATACGTCTGCCGCTTCAGTGCCGATAGCATTGGCAGAAGGTGTTGAAAAAGGAAAGATTAAATTAAATTCCAAAGCTATATTATGTGGATTTGGAGCAGGAATGACATGGGGTGCAGCAATAGTCAGACTTCGTGATGGAATTTGCTAGTTTTTGTCATTCAGGAAAATACATAATAATTTTATTATGAGTAAGGTATTTTTAAAAAATGTTGGAAATAAAATAAGAGAATTAAGAAATCAAAAAGGTTTTTCTCAAGAGAATTTGTCTGAAAAATTAGGAATAAGTCGGAATTATATGGGTATGATAGAGCGAGCAGAAGTAAATATTCCTATTTTGACATTGTATAAAATCGCAAAAATATTTGATGTAAATCCAAAGGATTTATTGGATTTTTAATATAAGTTTGTAGCTTTTGAGAGTCAAAAGCTTTTTGGGAAGATTTCTGATGATTATCCTATAAAAATTTAATTAATATTCAAATAACGTCATAAACTTTTGATTTATAAAAATTTTTCAGCTAGAATAATCCTATGTTAAATATTAAAACTTTAGACAAATTCATATTGAGACAAGTAATAGAGATGTTTATTATGGGCGTTTTAGTTTTTACGTCTATTATTTTTGCATCTGACACTTTCATCACGCTTATTAAGCAAATTACTTTGTATGGTATTCCGTTTAAGATTGGGCTAATTATAATTATACTAAATTTGCCATCAGTTTTTGTAATGACAATTCCTATGGGTGTTTTGCTTGCAACGGTTATGACATTGAACAAGCTAAGCTTGTCATCTGAAATTACTGTTATGAGAGCTTGCGGTATTGGCATAAACAGAATTGCCCGTCCGATTTTCTTGTTTGCGATTTTGATGTGTTTGGCAAGTTTTATGATAAATGAAACGGTTGTTCCAGTTACGACAAAAGAGTCAACGGACCTAGCATTGTGGGCTTTGGGACAAAAGAATATTCCTGAAGGTAAACAAAATTTTACGTTTAAGGAATCTACTAATGACGGAACTTTGACGAGATTGTTTTATGTTGGTAATTGTACGAAAAAATCTTTGCATAATATAACTGTTTTGGATATGTCAAAGGCTAATACTATACAAATTTTGCAAGCACAAGATGGTTCAACTGCTCCAAACGGGTGGAAGTTCAATAAGGGTGCTATTTATACTATAGCCAATGAAGGCAAAATCTTAAATACTGCGTTGTTTGAGAATTCTTCTGCGAAGTTTGGTGTTGATTTATCAAGAGAATTAAATAAAAGTGTAGCAAAAGAGTATAATTTTACTGATTTAATAAAGTATATATATTCTCACAAGGCACAATTAAAAGATAAGATAAATGAGTATTGGGTAGAGTTGTTTGATAAAATTGCACTGCCTGTAACGACAATAGTTTTGGTGCTTGTCGGAGTTCCTCTTGCTATTACACCTCCGAGAGTTAGGTATAATCGAGGATTTTTATTCAGTATTTTGATAATTTTTGCCTATTATCTTATTAGAGCATTGTCAATATCTTTTGGCGAAGCTGGAACTTTGAATCCTCTTTTGGCGGCATGGTTGCCAAATATTGTCCTGTCTGTATTTGGCGGATTGATGTATTATCGAAAAGTCTTTACTATTTATAATTGATAAATATTATTGAGTTCTACCGTGTAAAACTTGACTTTACGTTATATTTTTTTGTTTTATAATGGTGTTGGCTGACATTTTGGTTAGTAAGTTTTAAGCCAAGAGCGGTAATTAATCAAGTTTTAAGGAAAAGGATTTTGAAAAAGTCAAAGCTAACGACAGCGATATTTTTGTCTTTATTTTTAGGAATTTTTGTAGGTTGGGCATTTCCTGATTTTGCACAGAAGATGCACCCGCTTGCCGTAATTTTCTTGAGAATGGTTAAAATGATTATCGCACCGCTTTTATTTTCTACATTAGTTTGTGGAATTGCAGGACACGGCGATATTAAAAGTATCGGAAAAGTTGGTTTAAAAACTATAGTTTATTTTGAAATAGTAACAACTTTTGCTTTAATAATTGGTTTAACTGTTGGAAATTTATTTCAGCCCGGGGCAGGGTTCGGTGTTGTTGTAAATTCTGCTCACTTGCAAACGGCTACTCAATTAGCTGGTGTAAATCCTCATTCAACGTTATCTCAATTAATGGTTGATATTTTTCCTATGAGTGTTATTCAGTCTATGGCTGAAAATAATTTGTTGCAAATCGTTGTTTTTTCAATATTTTTAGCACTTTCTATTTGTTCTGTCGGAGAAAAAGCTAAACCCGTTTTGAATCTTTTAAACTCGCTTTCTGAAATAATGTTTAAATTTACAGGTTATGTAATGCTTTTTGCTCCTGTCGGAATTTTTGGTGCGATAGCTTCAACCGTTGGAGAAAATGGTATTGGAATTTTAGCAGGGTATGCGAAAGTTATTTTTTCACTATATTTTGCATTGGCCTTATTTATTGTAATGGTTTTGCTTATTGCGTGTAAAATTGTTGGTATCTCATTTAGAGCCTTGATAAAAACAATAGAAGAGCCTGCGTTGCTTGCTTTTTCAACGGCAAGTTCAGAGGCAGCCTTGCCAATAGCTATGGAAACTATGGAAGATTTTGGCGTTCCAAAAAATATTGTCGGGTTTGTAATGCCTACAGGTTATACGTTTAATTTGGACGGAAGCACATTGTATCTTGCTATGGCGGTACTTTTTTCTACTCAAATCGCAGGAATCCATTTGCCGTTTGAAGAACAGTTGATGATAATGTTTACTCTTATGCTTACAAGTAAGGGCGTTGCAGGTGTTCCAA
>JAGOIO010000091.1 GCA_017995595.1 bacterium
ATATTATGTTTTATTATTGATAACTAAATTATATAACAAAAAGAAATAAATTAAAATTTTTAGATAAAAAACTCTTCATCTTTGCAATAATTTTTATGTTATTATGATTATATGGAAAAAAAATTTGAAAAAATTTGTCATAATATTGAAGAAACACAAGTTTTAGCTGAAAAATTTGCAAAACTTGTAAAAGAAGATGGAGCGTTTGTAAGCCTGTATGGCGAAATAGGTGCCGGTAAGACTGCGTTTATAAGGTTTGTTGCAAAGGCTTTGGGTGTTGAAGAAAAAGTTACAAGTCCGACGTTTGTTATTTTGAATGAGTATCATGATGCGGATATTCCGATTTATCATTTTGATTTATATCGATTGGAAAATGAAGGTGTAAAGACTATTCTTGATGAATTAAGAGAGTATTCTGAGGGTAGAGTTTTGACTTTTGTTGAGTGGGCTGAATTTTCGCAAGATGAAATACCTTTTAATCATTTGCAAGTTAATGTTACGTATGAAGATGATGATTCTCGAAAATATTCATTCAAAGCTGTTGGTGATGGTGTTTCAAAAATTATCGAAGGATTAAATAAATGAATATATTAGCATTTGATACCTGTTTAAATAGAATGTTTGTTGCTGTTGGCGATGAAAATGGAGTTTTTTCTTCAAAAGTAGTTGAAACTACTGAATCTACATATCATTCTGCGTTCTTGATTTCAACAATTGTTGAAATGTTAAAGGCTTGCGGATTAACTCCTGCTGAAATTGATGTCGTTGCGACAAACAGAGGTCCAGGAAGTTTTACTGGTATTCGTTGTTGTACAACTGTTGCAAGAGTTTTGGCTCAAGCCAGAGATTTAAAAGCTATCGGTGTTTCTTCTCTTGAGATTCTTTCTAGAATTAATAAGTCAAATAAAAAAACTTTTGTAGCTTTAGATGCTAGAAAAAATAAAGCTTATGTTGCTATATATGATAATGGTAAGGAAATATTTTCACCTCAAGCTGTTGAAATTGAAAAGGTTGAAGATATGCTAAAAAATGATGATTATTGTATTATTTCCGATAAGGCTTTATCTTCAAAATTCGGTGGATTTGCTTACGAAGATATAAATGATGATTTGGGTATTTATCTTGTAAAGATTGCAAGTGAAAAATTAGCTGAGAATTGTGAAACTAACTGGAGAAAGTTGATGCCATTATATATTCAACCTCCGGCTATGAATGTCAAAAAAACTCCGGTTAAAAATAATAAATAGTTTTATTTGTATTGGGCAAGAGTTTTAGATATAAGATTTTTCATATTTGCTCTAACTTTTTTAGGTGAAATTACTTCACAAAGTGTTCCGTATCTAAGCAATCTTTTTAGTAATAATTTTTCATCTTCGATTGGATTCATTATAAGAGTTGTTCCATCATCATTAGTTTTCAAGAGTCTTTCTCCATCATGAAGTCTGTATCCTTTAGCTAATTTTCCATACAATTTGAACGTTATAGATGATGTAACGCTTGAAATGTTTGCTTTTAACGGAAGTTGGCTAACTTCTATAATATCGTCAAAATTTATATCTTGGTTTTGTGCTGAAATAGGATTAAAACCTTGTATAAATATTTGATTTGCTTTGTAGTTAATACATTTAGGCTCAATAATAACTGTAGCTTGTATTTCGGTTGTTTCTCTATATAATATTTTTAATTTTAAATTATCTTTGCAATATTTTTCATATTCTTTTATTTTTTCTTCGTATTTTGAATAATTATTTTTGAATTGAGGTGTACAAATATCTTTTGCCATTTTTAACTTTTCGTCTTTTATCCATTTTTCAAGATTTTGAACAAATTCTTGAATATTTATTCCTATACTTTCTTCCGGAAAAATCTTTGCATAATTTTCTATTGTTTTTATAAGTTTTATTTCTGCCATAGTTAAATCTATTTGTTTGGGCGAATTTTGCAAAACATATTTATCTTTGTGCTTATCAAAAATAAATCCAAAGACTTTCAGAGTGTTTATATATTTCAAAATAGCTTCATTTGTGTATGTTTTGCTATGAATATCAGTTTTCTCAAAATAATTTATAATATCTTGTATGCTGGCTTCTTCTTTTATTAAAATTTTCAGAGTATCAAGAACCCTTATACATGTATCGCCGTTTTTAGGATTGGTTTTAGTCATTGTAAATTGCCTCCATTCCTTTTAATTTCTCTAGAATTTCGGATTTGATGTCTTCTGGTGTAAGTACTTCACACTTATTCCCTTTGTATAGCAAGTCTTGAACAATACTAAATCTGCTCTTTCCTGTCTTTTCTATTATATAAGTGTTTTCAGATTTTGAAATTATTTTTTCATCTTTTAGCGGGTTATAGTCATTTTTACTTCTTAATCTATATTGTACCTTTATATCTTCTACTTCTGTTTGCTCATTTCTTAATGATATTGACTGTATTTCTATTATTCTGTCAATTCTAAAATACGCATAATCTTTGTGGTATGTACTATAACCCCAAATATATAATTTTTCAGAGCGAAATCCTATTCTATCAGCGATTATATTAATTTCTTTTTTCCCTGAGTTTGGTGAATTATATAAAAATTGAATTTGATTATGTTTTTCTGTGTGAGAAGCTAATTCCAGAAGTAAATCTTTATTAATATTTTTTAGAAAAGATAATTCTTTTAGTGAATTTTTAGTCTCTTTATTTTCAATAAGTAGTGAAATTTTGGAAAAAATATTTTCTAATAATATTAAATCTTTTATGCTTAATTCTGTATAAATATTTTTATAAATTTTTGAGATTGCTTTTAACTGTTTTGAAGATATTTCTAAATTAAAAGGTTGTGATAATAATACATATTTATTATTCGTCGTTTTATTAGCTTTTGTTATGTTGCACCCTATTGTACGTAAGGAATTTATATAAATTCTTAACGTATCAGAAGAAAATTTTTCTTTTATATAAGGATTATTTACAAATGCCTCGTTTATTTCATTAGTAGATTTTGGACCTTGTAATAAAATTTCTAAAAGCACTAAAGTTCTATATCCGGTTAAGGACATAAAGCTACAATTTATTGTCTTATTCTTTAAAAATTCCTGCATAATCCCTAACACTCCATTCTTACATATATATATTAAAACAAACACACAAAAAACATAATATATAAACTGTTTTTTGTAATCATATTCTTGAAAAATTTTCAAATTAATGTTTAAATATTTCTATGAATTATATTTTTTATGGATTAATTGTAATATCAATTATTTTTGGTGCAATAAACGGAAAGCTTCCTGATGTTGTAAACTCAATATTAACAGGAGCTGAGCAATCTGTCAAAATAGCTTTTTCATTAATCGGAATAATGGCATTTTGGCTTGGAATTATGAAAATTGCAGAAAAATCAGGGCTTGTAGGTTTATTAGCAAAATTTATAAAACCGGTAACAAAATTTTTATTTAATGAAATTCCTGAAGAGGATTCAGCAATAGGTAGTGTTGCTATGAGTTTTTCAGCTAATGCTTTAGGCTTGTCTAATGCTGCAACGCCTATTGGATTGAAAGCAATGGAAGAATTGCAGGTTCATAATAAAAATAAAAAAACTGCATCAAATGCTATGTGTATGCTTCTTGCTATGAACACTGCTGGCTTTCAACTTATACCTGCCACTGTAATTGCTATTTTAGCAGGTATTGGCGATAAAAATCCTACAGAAATTATCGCTCCAACGCTTCTTGTTACCTCTACAGTGTTTATTTTTGCAGTTTTAACAGCAAAAATATTTCAAAAGTTTTGGACAC
The DNA here is from genome assembly GCA_017995595.1 of bacterium. Lineage (GTDB taxonomy): Bacteria > Cyanobacteriota > Vampirovibrionia > Gastranaerophilales > Gastranaerophilaceae > JAGOIO01. Next base: position 3,786 of record JAGOIO010000091.1, read on the forward strand.
CTCAAGTTGAAGATATTTCAACTAACAATGTTGGAGGTGATGAATAATGAGTTTTCAATCAGTTTTAAACTTTATCTCTCTATGGGCGTTACCTGCTATAATAACTATAATTCTTACTGCAGGGTTGGTCAAAAAAGTTCCGATTTATGAAGTATTTACAGAAGGTGCAAAAGACGGATTTAAGGTTGCTGTAAATATTATTCCTTACTTGGTTGCCATTATGGTAGGAATTTCTATGCTTAGAGCTTCTGGTGCTATTGATGTTGCGACGCATTGTTTTTCAGGCGTTTTAGCACGTTTTCATATTCCTACAAATGTTTTGCCTCTTATTTTTGTAAGACCGCTTTCTGGGTCTGCTGCATTAGGAATATTTTCTGATATCGCTACAAGTTCAGGTCCGGTGTCTTATGCTACAAAACTTTCTGCAGTTATGGTTGGAAGCTCGGAGACTACTTTTTATGTCTTGTCTGTTTATTTTGGCTATGTAGGAATTACTAAGTTTAGATATGCCTTAATTGTCGGATTATTAGCCGATATTTTAGCTGCGATTCTCTCTATAATTGTTTGTTCGCATGTCTTTCTTTAGTTTCTATGGTGAGCCCAATCATCTAATTTGTTTAATATCATAATGCTTACAGGTATAAACAAATATGTACCGAAACATGTTAGGTATGAACGCTTGATATTTTTGTATAAATCTTTTGTTATCATCTTTTCTTTAGGTAGCATTTGTTTTATTTTTCCAGATTTAAAGTCTTTTTCAACAACATCTTCTCGTATGCTCTTTAAGAAATTAAGTCCGTATTTTGTTGCCATTCCTTCTGTAATAAGTTCAGGTGAATATGCAAGAATAGGAATGATTGACGAATGCTTCTTTAAAAAATTAATAATAGGATTACCGCTATCGTTATTTCCATTTTGAGAATTTTTGTTTGCACTTGCCAGTGCGTACAACATCAATGCAACTTCTGTGTAATGTCCTCTTCCTCGTTGCAAAGTCCTCAAAAATTTTGTTTTATTTTCAATTACGGCATGTCCAAGCTCGTGGAAAAGTGCTGAAGATTCTTTTATGCCTGTTACAACTTGATTTTTACTATGGTCAAAATATGCATCAGATGTTGCGGTTTTGAATCTCTGAACCTTATCTTTTGAAATGTTTAATTCTTTTCTGTTTTGCATGTCATCAGCAAGTCTTTCAAGCTTTGCGTTATCGTTGATTTTATCTGCAAAATGTTTATTTATTTTTCCGATAAGTAGTTTAGAATTTACAAGTTTTTGCAAATAGCAAAGTGCAACATTGAATCCGATTATACTCAAAACACTTCCTGTAATTGTTTTTACCACATTTCTTACAGCATGTTTTGCGGGTGCATTCTGTTCTTCAAATTCATCATTATAATTTGCAGGCATGTAATAGTAATTTGAGTCGCCAAAAGATATCTGTTTTTCTCGTGGATTATTGCTACCACTATAAACAGGTGAATTTTGTTGTATTGTATTGTTTAAATTTAAACTCATAGACACACTACCTTGTACTTGTATAAAAACATGAACAAGGTGAAATTTGCGTTTATTTTACAAAAGATTAAATTCTTAGACCGCAAATCTAAAGTGAACAAGGTCTCCGTCTTCTACAACGTAGTCTTTACCTTCCATTCTTGTTACACCTTTATCCCTGCATGCAGTATAAGAACCACATTCAATAAAATCTTTATATGCGGTGATTTCAGCTTTGATAAACCCTTTTTCAAAATCTGTATGAATAACTCCTGCTGCTTGAGGAGCTTTTGCTCCTGCAGGAATTGTCCAAGCTCGGACTTCTTTTTCTCCAGCAGTAATAAAAGTTCTAAGGTTAAGTAATTGATAAACAGCTTTTATCATTTTATCAATACCTGAATCTTCAACTCCAAGTTCTTGTAAATATTCTTTGGCTTCTTCTTGTGAAAGTTCTGCCAATTCTTCTTCTATTTTTGCTGAAATGATTACTGTTTTTGCTCCGTGTTTTTGTGCATATTCATCAACTTTTTTCGTATAATCATTTCCGTCTTTCAAATCAAACTCT
>JAGOIO010000092.1 GCA_017995595.1 bacterium
GGAGCATTTGTTTGAAAGGGCTTATATACACCTGTCGTATAACCAAGCCCATGCATTGTCGCTGAAATTCCTGCTGTTATTAATGTTTTACCGCTTTTGTGTCCGGTTGAAGAAACAAATAATTTTATCATAGGTTAATTCTAATACAAAAATGCCTGTTATGAAATTTAAAGCTTATTTTCCAAAATAAATTCGTTCATTTTTTTTATTGAAATTTCAGCTTGTAACTGGTGTTTCAATTTCTTATTTTTTCTCTCGGCTTTTGGCATTTCTATATTAGGTAAAATACCCCAATTTGAATTAATTGGTTGAAAATGCTTTTGCTCCGCATTAGTTATATAGTTTAAAAGTGAACCAATCATTGTTTCTTTAGGAAAAATTAGTGGCTTTTCACCAAGTACAAGTCTTGAAATATTTATACCGGCAATCAAACCGTCAGCAATAGATTCTGTGTAACCTTCAGTTCCTGTTATTTGACCTGCAAAAAATAAATCTTCTCGTTTTATTGTTTGTAATGTCGGATTTAATAATATTGGACTGTTTATAAATGTGTTGCGATGCATAACTCCATATCTTACGATATTTGCGTTTTCAAGTCCCGGAATTGAGTGTATTAATTCTTTTTGTGCCGGCCATTTTAGATTCGTTTGAAAACCAACTAAGTTATAAAGTGTTTTGGCAGAATTGTCTTGTCTTAATTGTACAACGGCATAATTAATTTCATTTGTTCTTTTATCAACCAGACCTATAGGTTTCATTGGTCCAAAACGTAGTGTATCTTCACCTCTTGAGGCAATAACTTCAACCGGTAGGCATGATTCAAAGAATTTTGCATCTTTTTCAAATTCTTTTAATTCAATTCTTGGTGCATTTATTAAAATTTCATAGAATTTTTTGTATTGTTCTTTATTCATTGGACAATTTATGTAAGCCGGAGAATTTTCTTCACAAGTGGAATCTTCTTTATCGTATCGGTTTGCATAAAATGCTATATCAAAATTTATGCTGTCTTTTTCAACTATAGGTGCTATTGCATCAAAAAAATGTAGATGTGAGGCTTTTGTAAACTTTTTTATGTCTTCAGATAAAGCTTCACTCGTTAATGGTCCGCTTGCAATAACAGTTGGCAAATTCTGAGGAATTTCTGTCAATTCTTGATTTATGATTGTAATGTTTTTATCGCTCTTTATTCTATCAGTAACATCATTAGAAAAACCTTCTCTATCTATTGCCAAAGCTCCTCCTGCAGGAACTTTATTTTTATATGCGATATTTATAAGTTCTCCGCCTAAAATCTGCATTTCGTGCTTTAAAAGTCCACTTGCAATAGTATCTTCAGCTCCGCCCAAACTGTTTGAGCATACAAATTCTGCAAATTTATCTGTCTTATGTACGCCTGTTTCTTTGTTTGGTCGCATTTCAAATAAATTTACTTTTATTCCTCTTTTTGATGCCTGAATGGCACATTCAGAACCTGCTAGTCCTGCTCCGATTACGTTAATTTCTTTTTCCATTTTCTAAGTGTAATGGAAAATCTATTCTTCGTCAATAACTTTGATTATAAAAGCATAAAAGAAGCCAAATTGATTTATCAATTTGGCTTCTTTTATTAAATCATGTTGTTTATGCAAATTTCATAGTATCTTTTTCATCTTGTTTCTTTGCACCATCTTCATAAGGTCCTAGAGGCTTTTCTGAAGATTTACTTGATGCACTTTTATCTTCTTTCTTTGTTTCTTCTGACTTTTCTTCTTTTTTTGCTTCTGTTTTAGCTTCGGTATTCAAATCTCTTAAATCTAATTCTTTCTTTGCATCAGCGATTGTCTTTTGTAATGATGAATTTGCTTTTGTTATTTCTGCTGCTGTCTTTGTTTGAGCTTTGATATTTTCTTTTTCTTGAGTAATTGTTTTTTGATATTCTGTAATTTTTGTTTTGTTTTGTTTGATTTTATCTTCTGCTTTTACTTTATTTTTCTTTGCTGTTTCAAGACCTGTTTTTGCTGCTGTTTTGTCAGCTTCTGAAGCTTTTGGATTGTCGATAATTGCTTGTTGTTTATTCATTTCATCTTCATATCCGCTAACTTGAGTTTTTAAATCTTCATTTTCTTGTTTTGTATCTGATATATGTTTTTCTGTAGATTCAATAGCTGTTTTTGAATTCTTTATTGAATCATTACATTCTGCAACTTTACTTTCATTTTCTTCTTTTTCTGCAACTGCATTGTCATAAGCTTCTTTTACAGGAGCCCAATCACCAGTTTTGTCAGCTTTTTTCATTTCAGCTTTTAATTGGCTTCTGTCTGCTGTTGCTTCTGATACGTCAGCATTTCCAGTTGCATTTCCAGACATTGATGCATTTTCGCTGTTAAGCTTATGGCGACCTTTGAATAATCCTACTATGCCTAATGCTAAAGAACCAAGAGCTATTCCTCCTGATATTCCCATTGCGATATTGGCATATTTTTCGGCTTTTTCAGCAGTATCACTTACGCTATTGTAATAATTGCTGTTGCCTCCATTGTTACAAAAGATAGAATTGTTGTAAACTTGACCCATTCTTGCCATATCAACTCTACTAAGGTTTTCTCCTTTATATGGAGAACATGTTCTTGTAAAAATTGTAGTACGTTGCATTGTCATTTTGTTACTCTCTCTCTTTTTAATAACTCTGATATATATATAAAGTAAAAAGTATATACTAAATTGCAGAGATTGAAGCTAAATTTTACAAAATCGCCGAAAGTACTGAAAAATAAGGATTTTTTTGTAAACTTTTGTAACGCAAAGTATATACTGTGTATTTTTATTACAAAAAAGTAGGCAATTTTGAGAAAAAACTAAAGTTTAAAAAAAACATGTCGATATATATATTGTACAATTTGAGGGATTGTAATATATGGTAAGTGCAATAAACGGAGTATATCAATATTCAAATATATACCAAGATTTATATTTTGGTACATCAATTTCTGCATCACAGTTAGATGATTTGATGCGTAAGTTTGGAATAGTACAAACCGGTAATGAAAAAGATGATTTGTCAGCTTTATATGAAGCGATGTATTCTTATTATGAAAGTGAGTTAACATCAAAACAGGTTTCAAACGCACAGCAGAAGCAACAGGAAATGAGTAATGTTCAATGGGCTTCTGTTATGAAAGAAGTCGGATTGACTGCAACAGGAGATATAACAACTGACTATGAGGCTTTTTTGGCACAAATTAAAGCTTTAGAAGATGCGGCAACAAGTCAAGAAGATAAAGCTGAAATTCAAGCTTTTGCAAGTCAAGCTCAAAGTTATTTTGTTGGTCAAACTTCAGTTAACACATCACTTCAAGGCGGTGGAGTTTCAATAAATAGTGTTGTTTCAAGTGTTGATAACGCATTTACATCTTTATATTAATAGTTAGAGTGTGAAATTTTCCTTGAGTGTAGAAATTTTGAACTTTTCAATATCTTTTATGGTATTGGAAAAGTTCTCATATATTGATGTTTGATTTGTTGGTATTATATCTGAGTTGTTTGTAAGGCTTATTGTAAACTTGTCTTCGTCTTGGTCTTCTATTGTTATAATTCCGCTTTCTTCAAAAACCTCTATTGCAGTAGATATTAGTTCTTGTGTTACACCAAGAAAAACAGCACTTCGTTCAAGTTCAAAAACTCCGTTTTTGTTATTACAAACGAATTTTATCATTCCTGATAAAGTTTTTAATGTTTCATTTTCATTTATTTTCTTTATTTCACAATTCATAAGGTGAACATGCTTAGGCTTTGCCGTTTCGATTATTTCATCAAGAATTTCTTTGCTAGGCGGGTATTCAAAGAACATTACAGCATCGCAATCTTTGATACTGTCTCTGTTTCCGATTCTTTTTGTAAGTGCAGAATATTGATTTAAAAATTTAATTGTATCTTTTGTTTCTGCAAAAATTCTTATATCTAGTTCTGAATTTGCTACATAGTCGTTGACACTTTTTAAAATACCTGTTTTTTTTCTGTGGTCAAAAACTTTTATTTCATTTTGTGGTGCAACAGTTTCTTCTGTTTCGACTAAGTTTTCCGCATGGATATCTTGTAAAATTAATTGAACAGAAGTTTGGTCATTGTATGTATTTTCCTGAGGGCAGAATGCGATATCAAGAGCATCACCTGCTGATAGTGAAATATCGCCTTTTGACCACCAAATAGCATTAAAAGTATTATTGTTAGAATTATCTTGAACAACTAGTTTTAGGTGGTTTTTATTTGAACCCATTAGCTTTTTTTCTACTAATGTAAGATTTTTCATTGAAAATATTGGTAGTGGGTTTGAAGCTCCAAACGGTTGGAGCTTATTAATAGTGCTGATTAAATCAAGATTAATATCATTTGAGTTTAATTCAAGGTCAATGTTTAGAAATGGTACTAGATTTTGAGAATTTGACATTTCTTTGATTGTTTCATTTAGAGCTTTTTTTACTTCTTCAAAAGTGATTTTTTCACTTGAGAAAGCCAATCCTGCTGCCATTTCATGTCCACCAAAACCGTCTAGTAGCTCGGAATTTGCTGATATTGCATTATACAAATGAATACCTTTTATACTTCTTGCGGAACATCTTACTTGTTTCGTTTCTTCACTATATGTCATTAGGAAGGTCGGTTTATAATATTTCTCAACGAGTTTTGAGGCAACTATTCCGACAATTCCAACATGCCATTTAGGGTTAAAAAGGATAATTGAACTATCATTGTTACCCTCTTTTTTTAGCATTTCTTCCGCTTCAATAAAAGTTTGTTCACATAGCTCTTGTCTGACTTTATTAAAATTATTAAGTGATATTATTGCCATCTCTATTTCTTGATTATTATCCGAAGTTAAAACTTTTAGTGCTGTATCAACGGAATCCAATCTCCCTGAAGCATTTATTCTTGGAGCAACTCCAAATGCAATATTTTCGGCAGTTATACCTTGTTCAACTTTATAGCCTGCACTTTCAAGTAATCTTTTTAAACCGTAATGTTTTCCTGCAGAAATTAAATTTAGTCCTTTTGTTACAAAATAACGGTTTTCTCCTATAAGAGGAACAATATCAGAAATTGTGCCAACAGCTACATACGGTAGGATTTGAGGTATAAAATCGGTTTTATCATAATGAATTAACAACGCATGTGCCAATTTAAAAGCGACTCCAACACCTGCAAGTGCGGTTAAATGCTCAATTTCTTTTGCTGAAAGTTCTTCTGATAGTGCATTTTGGGCTTTAGGGTTGATTATGGCTAAAGCCTTTGGCAAATCTTTTGGTGCTTCGTGGTGGTCTGTAATTATTACATCAATTTTGAAACTGTTTAAAAAGTTAACTTGCTCAATATCGCTAACCCCGCAGTCAACAGTAATAATAACTTTTGGACGTTTTGTTGTCATTAATTTTACTAAAGTTTTTGTGCAAAGTCCATGACCTTCTTGTTCTCTATCAGGAATATATGTTTCAACATTTGCACCTAATTCTTTGAAAGTTCTGTACATTAGTGATGTTGAGGTAACTCCATCGGCATCAAAATCACCATAGACTAAAATACATTCGTTATTATCAATAGCTTTTGATATTCTTTCAACTGCGGTTTGCATTTCTGTAAAAGCATTTGGAGATGTCGTTTTAATTTCAAGTGGATTTATAAATTCTTGTATTTCTTTTTTGTCTGTTATTCCTCTCGAAATTAACAATTTTTCAACTAAATTTTTTCCGCTATTTTCTTTTGATAAGTGCCATTCTTTTTGCATTATAGAATCCTTTTTATATAAAAGAGAAACCGCAATTTTAAATTTGCGGTTTCAAAAGTTTTTAGTGATTG
>JAGOIO010000093.1 GCA_017995595.1 bacterium
ATATAGAGTGCAGTCTCATTTAATTAATAAACGGATTTAGTAAAAAGAAAGAAAAACCCCAATATGTAAAAAGTCGAGATGTACTCTGTGAGAAGATTTCAGTAAGTAGAAGCAAAAGGGTAACGCAGGTAACTATGGTTTATAATGCAATGTATCCGGTCGGGCAAAGACCGTTCTTCATTACAAACAGAAAAGTTAAGAAAAAAGAGGACGAAGAGTCTTCTAATTCTTCTGCGACAGAACGAGAGGTTGAAGAACAACCTCAAGTGCTAAAGCACGAGGGAAATGATGAGTTTACCAAAAGTGTAGAGACTTCACAAAGTTCTAAAAACAGTGGAATTTCGGCAAATGCATCTTACGCATATTCAGATGTAAAAGCAACTTCTGCGGTTACAGAAAAATCTTATGCCAATGTTAACCCGGAAGTTAATATTGCTCAAATTTTAAAGGATTACAAAAATACCGCACTTGCAATAGGAACTCCACCAGAGCTGGAAGAAGAAGTTAACGCATATCTTGATTTAGTAAAAGTTGAAGTTACAAAAGAAAATCCTAATACCAAAATAGTTAAGTCAAATCTTAAAAATGCGGCATCTCTACTTGACGGATATATAACCGAGACACTCAATCGCCCATCAAAAGTAGTTGAAAATTGGGCAGATGCTCTTTTCTTGCAAAAAATAAATTATAACTACAACGAAGGCGATATCAATGAACAATTCTTAGTAAAATTCCCTGATAGAAAAAACAGTGCGACTGCGACTACAACGAAAGAAACAGAAACACCGACAATTGAAACACAAAATTCTTCCAATACAGATGCAGCTAATACTGAATCTAAATTATCAGTACAAATACCTGATGATTCTCAACTGGCAAATTTATTTATAAAAGCTAAAAAGTATTCAAATAACAACGATTCAGAAAACGCCTTATCCGCTTTTAATCAAGCACTTACTAGAGCAGATGAAGTTAATGATACGGAAACAAAGGCAAAAGTTTATTATGAAATAGGACAAATTTATGATAAAAATGATAATTTGCCACAAGCCTTGAATAACTATTCAGAAGCCGCTAAGAATGCAACCGATGCAAATGTCAAAACAAAAGCATATTATTCAATGGGACAAATCTATGATGATTTTGCCTACTTAAATGTTGCCGTAGATAACTATATGGCTTCAGTTTCTTATGCAGGCGAAGCAGAAAACTTTAAAGCACAATCGACATCATTAACCAAAATAGGAAATATTTTAACCGATAAATATGATGATTCGGCTTTTGATTTTTATGATGAAGCTAAAAATATGGCAGATGTCAGTCAAGATTCAAAAGTAAAAGGCTATGTTTCTTCAAATACAGCCGATGCTTATGTTGACTTTAAACAACCTAAAAAAGCTTTAAAGTCTTATTTTAATGCGGTAAGAGACTATTCAGAAGCAGAATCCCCACAAAAAGTTGCACAGAATTATTCAAAAGCCGCAGATTTAATGTATGAATATGGCAATCCTGTAAAAGCACAAAATCTTTTAATAAAAGCTAGAAATAGTGCGAATGAAGCCAATGACACAGAAATGATTGCACAAATTAATGCAAAACTTTCTCAATTTATATAGAAACTTTTTCACTCTCCAAATCGAGTTTTAAAGACTTTTTCAGTACAATTTTATCGGCTCTTGCTATAAATTCCACTAAATTTAGAATTTTTGGTAATTTTTTTGAAGACTTTGCATTTTTAATAAGCCCTTGTGTCAACCCCAACGTACATGAAGGGCAAGTTGTAAGAATATAGTCAGCATTTGTTTCCAAAGCATTTTTAATTTTTTCGGCTGAAATTTTTTCTGATAAAATAGGATTTTTGAGAGCAAATTCACCTGCAAAGCCACAACACTTATCAAAATTTTTCATCTCAAGATACTCAACATTTTTAGAATTTTGAATAAGGTCATAGAAAAAATCCATATTATCAAGATGACACGGTTTGTGAAAAGTTATAGTCTGTTTTTCTTTAAACTCAATACTTTCAACATTTTTTATAATAAACTCGGTAACATTTAGAAATTTTGAATTGATGTTTTTCAATTTCGCAAGTAATTGAGTATCGTCAATTACATTTTCGTATTCTAAAAATGCATCTTTACAACTTGCACAATCCGTCATTATGTAATCAAAATCCTCATTTATTTGAGACAAATTAAAAAACGCCTGTTGCTTGAATTGCTCAAAATTTCCGCTTGATAAAAACGGCAAACCACAACAATCGAAATTCTTTTCAATAAGAGTAACTCCGCATTTTTTCAAAACATTTTCAGCAGAAACCCAAACTTTATCATTGATATATTTATTTACACACCCTTTAAAATATATAACTTTTAAATTTTTCAAGTTACCGTAAGATTTTAACATCAAATTATGTTTCAGCTTTGACTTTTTGACAAACTCGTTGGCAAGAATAACTTTTCTACCCCAAAATCCTGAATTCAAAAATACAGGATAAAGAATTTGAACTATTTTGTCAAACGCAAAAAATCTGTAAAGAGAAATTGCCGTTTTAATAAGATTCAAAAAAGAATTAAAGACTTTTTTTGATTGAAATTTGCCGATAAATTTACAAGCAGGAACTGTCGTAAAATATTCAGATTTAGCAGTCAAGAAGATTTCTTTAGCATTTATACCGCTGGGGCAAAAATCTTTGCAAGCATTACACTTTAAGCACATATCCAAGTATTTATTAACGGTTTTATTAAATTTTATATCCCCCTTTAAAATTCCTCGAAGCATAATAAATTTTCCACGAGAAACAGCACAATCATTTAGAGTTTGTTGATATACAGGACAAACTGACTGGCACAATCCACATTTTGAGCATCTGTTTATTTCATTTTCAAAATTTTTTAAAGTTTTCATTTTAATACCCTGTTCAAGCAAAATTTTATCATATAAATAGGAATTTATGACAAAATTTAGCAAATTTTTATAAAAAAGAATAAAGGGCGTAAGATTTATTTCTTTTTCGCAATAAAAAAATATAATTTGTTGTATTTCATTTTGTTTATGTTACACTATCTGCAAGGTGTTTAACGATTTAATTCGTAACTTATTTTAAAGGAGAAAGAAAACATGACAGAAAAAAGAGTATATCTTTTCCGTGAAGGCAACGCTAAAATGCGTGCAGAGCTTGGCGGAAAGGGTGCAAACCTTGCAGAAATGACAAATTTAGACCTACCTGTACCACCAGGATTAACAATCACAACAGCAACATGTATGGATTATATTAATCACGGTAACAAATTACCTGAAGGATTGATGTCAGAAGTTAAATATGCACTAAAAACTGTAGAAGAACAAGCAGGCAAAAAGTTCGGAGATACACAAAATCCGCTTTTAGTTTCAGTTCGTTCAGGAGCAAGAGTTTCTATGCCTGGTATGATGGAAACCATTTTGAACTTAGGCTTGAACGATGAAACAGTTGAAGCAATGATTAGATTGACTAACAACCCAAGATTTTGCTATGACTCTTACCGTCGTTTCTTAACAATGTTCGGTTCAGTAGCATGGGATATGGACAGACAAAAATACTTTGAATCAGAAGTTGAAAAAGTTAAAGCTCGTGAAGGCGTAAAATCTGATACAGAAATTTCAGCTGATGGTTGGAAATCTTTAATTCCTATTTACAAAAAGACTATTAAAGAAGTTACAGGAAAAGAATTCCCTCAAGATCCTTATGTACAATTAGAAGAAGCTATTGAAGCAGTATTCCGTTCTTGGAATATTCCTAGAGCTATCGCATACAGAAATATGAACAAAATCGACCACAATTACGGAACTGCCGTTAACGTACAAACAATGGTATTCGGTAATATGGGTGATGACTGTGCAACAGGTGTTTCATTCACAAGAAACCCTGCAACAGGTGAAAATAAATTCTACGGAGAATATTTGGTAAATGCACAAGGTGAAGACGTTGTTGCAGGTATCAGAACTCCAAAACAAATCGCAGAACTTGAAACAGATATGCCTGCAATTTACAAGCAATATGTTAATATCGCTAAGCAATTGGAAAAAGGATATCACGATGTTCAAGATATGGAATTCACAATTGAAAAAGGTAAATTATGGATTCTTCAAACAAGAAACGGTAAGAGAACAGCAAAAGCTGCTATCAAAATCGCCGTTGATTTGTTTAACGAAGGCATAATTACAAAAGAAGAAGCAATTGAACAAGTTGATCCATACTCAGTTTACCAAGTATTGTTACCATGCTTCAATCCTGCAGCCGTAAAACGCTCACACAAGGTTTCTAAAGGTGTTAACGCATCTCCGGGAGCTGCAGTAGGTAAGATTGTATTTGATACAGAAGAAGCTGCAGAACGTGGCGGAAACGGTGAAAAAGTTGTTTTGGTAAGAATTGAAACTTGCCCAGATGATATTCACGGTATGGCAGTATCACAAGGTGTTTTGACACTACGTGGCGGAGCTACATCACACGCAGCCGTTGTTGCTAAAGGTATGGGTAAACCATGCGTTTCAGGTTGTGAAGACTTGAAGATTAACCTTGAAGCTGAAACAATCACATGTTCTGACGGAACTGTATTCCACAAAAATGATATTATTTCATTAGACGGTGGTACAGGTGAAGTTATGGAAGGTGCGATTGAACTTGTTGAAGCAGGTATTGATAAAGATTTCGAAACATTCTTCAGTTGGGTTAATGACATTAAGAAAATTACTGTTGAAGCTAACGCTGATACTCCAAAAGACGTTGCAAACGCAATTAAATTCGGAGCTGAAGGTGTTGGTCTTTGCAGAACAGAACACATGTTCATGGATCCTGACAGATTACCTTGGGTTCAAAAAATGATTATTGCAGGAACAAAAGAAGCAAGAAAAGAAGCTTTAGACCACTTACTTCCAATGCAATATTCTGATTTCTACGCAATGTTCAAGGGAATGGGCGAATTGCCTTTGACAATCAGATTGTTAGATCCACCTCTTCATGAATTCTTACCTTCAAAGATTGAATTAGTTGAAAAAGTAGCAACTAAGAAAGCTTTGAAACAAGATTACTCAGAAGATGAAAAAATGCTTGAAATCGTTGAAAACTTATCAGAATCAAACCCTATGATGGGCTTACGTGGTTGCAGATTAGGTTTGACTTATCCTGAAATCAACGAAATGCAAGTTAGAGCAATATTCTCAGCAGCTTGCGACTTGAAAAAAGAAGGTCTTAATGTAAAACCTTACGTTATGATTCCTCTTATCGGACACGTAAACGAACTTAAAGTTGCAAAAGACATCTTGGTTCGTGTAGCTGATGAAGTTATGGCAGAAAAGGGTATCAAAGTAGATTACAAATTCGGTACTATGATTGAAATCCCTCGTGCAGCCTTGACAGCTGATGAAATTGCACCGTATGCAGAATTCTTCTCTTATGGTACAAATGACTTGACACAAATGACATTCGGTTATTCAAGAGATGATGCTGAAGGCAAATTCTTGAAGAACTATGTTGAACAAAAAATCTTGCCTGTTAACCCATTCATTACACTTGATGAAAAGGGTGTTGGCAGATTGATTGAAATGTCAATCACAGAAGGAAGAAAAGCTAACTCATCATTACTTGGTGGAGTTTGTGGTGAACACGGCGGAGACCCTGATTCAGTTAAATTTGCTTGCAAAATTGGCTTGAATTATGTTTCTTGCTCACCATATAGAGTTCCTCAAGCAAGATTAGCTGCAGCACAAGCTGTTGTTGAACAAGGAATGCTAACAGCAACAAAATAGTTTGAATAGATTTATTCAGATATAAAAGTCGGAGTGGAAAT
>JAGOIO010000094.1 GCA_017995595.1 bacterium
AAAATCAGAGATTACAGCCTTTTTGAAGAGAATCAAGTTGAAAAATTTAAAGAAGATTTAAAAAACTTTTCTCCTGATTATTTGGTTATAAATATAGCTTCTCCTACTTTTAAATCTGATATGAGCGTTCTAAAAATTGCAAAAGAAATCTTACCTGAAATTACAACTATTGTAAAAGGTGCATACTTTTTAACAAACAAAACCGGAGCTTTGTATGACTACAAAGAACTCGATTTTGCAATAATAGGAGAAGTCGAAGAGACATTAAAAGAAATTTTGCAAAATAGAGAACCGTCAGAAATTCTGGGATTGAGCTATAGAGACGGTTTCGTTGCAAAATATACGGGTAAAAGACCATTCATTTCAGATTTAGATTCACTACCTTTTCCGGCAAGACATTTGGTAAATAATGAACTTTTCAGAAGACCTGATAACAATAAGGTTCAAGCTGTAATAAAGGTTGAAAGAGGGTGTCCGCATCATTGTTTCTTTTGCTTGGCAACACCTGTTTCAGGCTCTGTTGTAAGATGCAGAAGTGCAGAAAACATTATTGAAGAAATAAGAGAATGCGTTGAAAAATACAATATCAGAAATTTTATATTTTGGGCTGATATTTTTAATCAAGACCGAAATTGGACAATGGATTTATGCAATAAACTTATAGAAAGCGACCTTAATATAACTTGGTCAGCTAATACTAGAGCTGATACTGCAGATGAAGAAATGGCAGAACTTATGTACCAAGCAGGTTGCAGACTTGTAAGTATTGGAGTAGAAAGCGGTTCTCAATTTGTTTTAGATAAAATAGGCAAAAAAATTACAATTTCACAAATAAGAGAAACAGTAAAACTTTTCAAACGTGCAAAAATCAGAATTTATAATTATTTCGTAATAGGTTTGCCTTGGGACGATGAATATTCAATAGAGGATACAATTGAATTTGCAATAGAACTTGACAGCGATTTTATAAGTTTCTATACAGCAACGCCACTTCCAGGAACAAGATATTACACGTATGCAAGAAAAAACAAATTACTTGATAAATCTGCAACCTGGCAAGATGTTTACTATTATCCCGTTCTAAAAACACATTTTCTAACAAAAGAGAAAGTATTTGAACTTCATAAAAAAGCAATAAAACGTTTTTATTTAAGACCAAGATATATTTTAAGAATGTTGACTAGAATCCGTTCATTTGCAGAATTTAAGAACTACTTTAGGGCAGGTTTTAATATTTTATTGAGAAAATAAATATCAAAATAAAAGCGGAAATTTTAATTCATAAAATTTCCGCTTTTAAATTTATTCTTTCAACTTAAATTAGTCGTTTAAGAATTTTTTAACTTCTGCTTTGTATTTTTCAACATTTGGTTGAACAACTTCAGGAAGTGGAGCATTTACATCTTCAACAATATTCAAGCTTTGACGTATCATATTTCCTGTATAAATTGTTTCAAAATGTTTTAACTCAATAAATCTACCTATTGAAGCAAAAGATAAATCTTTTAATTCAATAATAGAAACAGGGTGTTGAGCAGAATAAGCTTTCGTAACACCACTTAGAACAGCCTTAAAAGTTTTATCTTGAGGCTTTTCATAAACAAAAGTGAAGAAAGAATCTTTATTATTACTGTCTAAATCAGATTCAGCATTATAATGAAGATATCCGGGGCCTACATTTGTATCTGTAGAAACTCTTGATTTTAAAGATTCATTTTTCATTTGTTTTTCCCAAAGAGTTGCACCTGAAAAAGCATCACCGAAATATTCTACAAAATGTTTAATTTTTCCTGAAGAGAAAGAATTAAGATTAAAAATAGCCAACTTTAATGCATCGTTAACATTTACATCAGAAGATAAAAATTCATCTTGAGCGGCTAATGAAGCATTTAACATAGTCTTAACATCTTCTTTTGAAACGCCTAAGAAAGCAAGCGTAAACAATGTTGCATCGTCAAATATAGAGAATCTTCCACCTACATCATCATGAACAAAACCTGAAATACTAATATCACCTGCATCAACGCATTTTCTCAACTTGCTTTTTTCAGAAGACTTATCAGTCATAGCAATAAATCTATCAGCAATCTTATCAGTTTCTAAATAGCCTGAAATAAGCTTTTTAGCACTATTATAAGCAACAGTTGTTTCTAATGTTCCACCGGATTTTGAAACAACTAAGAATTTTGTTTTATCTAAATTCAAACTTTGAGCAAAATGTTCAAAACTTTTTGGATCAACACTTGAATAGAAATGAACATGAGATTCAAGACCAAGCATGTTTACCATTGATTCTGTAGTATGACGAGAACCACCAATACCAAGAATTGCTAAATCTGTAAATCCACCTTTTTTAGCAGATTCAGCCATTGAATATAAATTATCAAGATTAGCTAATTGATTTTTAGGTAAAACACCAATCCAGTTTAAGAATTGACCGTCTTTACCAGCTCTTTTGTTGATGTCATTAACAGCAGTTTCTGCCATAGATGAAAACTTACTAAAATCTGTAGAACCTACAGAAACACTTACGTTTTTTTCTAATGTTTGAGTCATTGTTCCTCCTTTATTATTACAAAACACAGTCTAATACTTAATTATAAAAATTTCAAGTCCATGGATTGACTATAAATAGAAAGATTTAGCCATAAATACTAGCCAAATGACACTAAAATTTTTCATGTTAACATAATATAAAGAAAATATTAAATAACTTGATTTTTGAAGAATTTGGTTATATACTCAAATTGTGAAATAAATCACGAATACCAAAAAACATTTTTGCAGCAAAAAAACAGTAAGTTATTTATAAAAAAAGGAGAAAAGCATGGCTACTAAAAACAAAAAAACAGTTGAAAAACTTGAAAAAGCATTAAACAATAGTGGCAAGGTCGCAACATTGGAAGACCTTGAAGCTTTGATATCCAGAGTAAAAAAAGCTCAAAAGATATATTCAACATTCACACAAGAGCAAGTTGACAAGATTTTCAGAGAAGCCGCACTTGCAGCTAACAGAGCAAGAATTCCACTTGCAAAAATGGCAGTTGAAGATACAGGAATGGGAATTGTTGAAGATAAGGTTATAAAGAACCACTTTGCATCTGAATATATTTACAATAAACACAAAGACGCAAAGACATGTGGAGTAATTTCACAAGATAAAGAAAACGGAATAAGAATTGTAGCAGAACCATTAGGAGTAATTGCAGGAATCATTCCAACAACAAATCCTACATCAACAGCAATTTTTAAATCACTAATTTGTTTAAAGACAAGAAATGCAATAATCTTTTCACCACATCCTAGAGCAAAGAATTCAACAATCGCAGCAGCTAGAATTGTGTTAGAAGCAGCAATAAAAGCAGGAGCTCCTGAAGATATTATTGGTTGGATAGATGAGCCATCAATTGAATTAACACAAGCATTAATGACACACCCATCAATAAATTGTATATTAGCAACAGGTGGACCAGGAATGGTTAAGGCTGCATATTCAAGCGGAAAACCTGCACTTGGAGTAGGACCCGGAAATACACCAGCAGTAATTGATGAAACAGCTGATATAAAAATGGCAGTATCTTCAATACTTATGTCAAAGACTTTTGACAACGGAATGATATGTGCATCAGAACAATCTGTAATCGTTGTAGATGACGTATATGATAAGGTAAAAGAAGAATTTAAATACAGAGGTGCTTATGTCTTAAATGAAAAAGAAAAAGAAAAAGTTGCCAAAAACATTCTTACAGAAAGAGGAGTTAATCCAAAAATTGTTGGACAATCAGCATATACAATAGCAAAATTATGCGGAGTAAAAGTTCCTGAAGATACCAAAATATTAATTGGTGAAGTAACAAATACAGGACTTGAAGAACCGTTCTCACATGAAAAATTATCACCTGTACTAGCAATGTACTCAGCAAAGACATTTGAAGATGCCACAGAAAAAGCATATAAATTGGTTGACCAAGGTGGAGCAGGACATACATCAGTACTTTATACAGATGACAGATATCCTGAGAGAATTGATGCCTATGCACTTAAATTACACACAAGCAGAATATTGATAAACTCACCATCTTCACAAGGTGGAATAGGCGACTTGTATAACTTTAAATTGGAACCGTCTCTAACATTAGGTTGCGGTTCTTGGGGAGGAAACTCAGTGAGCGAAAATGTTGGTGTAAAACACTTGTTAAATTACAAAACAGTGGCAGAAAGAAGAGAAAATATGCTTTGGTTTAAAGTTCCACCAAAAGTTTACTTCAAACGTGGAGCAACAGATTTAGCACTAAGAGAATTACAAGGCAAGAAAAGAGCGTTTATCGTAACAGACAGATACTTGTTTAATTCAGGTACAATAAATAGAGTTACCAGAGTGTTAGACGAAGTTGGAATTGATTATCAAATTTTCTTTGATGTAAAACCGGATCCAACACTATCAACAATAAACGATGCACTACAGATGGTAAAGACTTATGAGCCCGATGTATTTATCGCACTTGGTGGAGGTTCACCAATGGACGCAGCTAAGATATTATGGTTAATGTATGAACAACCTGATACAGTATTTGATGATATCGCAATGAGATTTATGGATATCAGAAAGAGAATCTGTAAGATACCTGATTTGGGACAAAAAGCATTATTGGTAACAATACCAACAACATCAGGAACAGGCTCTGAAGTAACACCATTTGCAGTTATAACAGATGATAAAACAGGCATAAAATATCCTGTAACAGATTATGCATTGACACCTTCAATGGCTATTGTTGACCCTAATTTCGTAGATACAATGCCACAAGGCTTGTGTGCAGCATCAGGAATTGATGCATTAGTACACGCAGTCGAAGCTTATGTATCATCTTATGCAACAAACTTTACAAATTCACCATCTTTGGAAGCAATAAAATTGGTATTCAGATACTTACCTCGTTCATATAAGAGCGGTAAGAATGACCCAATGGCAAGAGAAAAAATGCATTATGCATCTTGCCTTGCAGGAATGGCATTTGCAAACGCATTTTTAGGAGTTTGCCACTCAATGGCTCACAAACTTGGAGCAATGTATCACATTCCTCACGGAATCGCAAATGCTTTGGTTTTCAATCAAATTATAAAATATAATGCGACTGATAAGCCTAAAAAGCAAGCAATATTCCCTCAATATAAGTATCCTGAAGCAAAAGCCAGATATGGACAAATTGCAGACGAACTTAACTTGGGTGGAAAGAATGATGATGAAAAAGTTCAATTATTGCTAGATGCAATAACAAAATTGAAAACGGAAATAAACATTCCACTTTCAATAAAAGATGCCGGAGTTTCTGAAAAGGAATTTATGGCAAACTTAGACACATTGGTAGAACAAGCGTTTGATGACCAATGCACGGGTGCAAACCCTGCTTATCCTTTGATGAGCGAAATAAAACAGATCTATATCGATGCTTTTAACGGTATCGTTTAGATATACATTACCATTCTCTGGCTAATAGGAGCATTTTTAATGCTCCTATTTTTTTGTTTTAAATTAAGAGATAAACAGATTAGCTTATTTCTTTGCAGTTGTACAGAGACAAGGGTACAAAGAATAAGTTGTTTACCCATTTGAGAACTATATAGAGAGAACTACGACTAGGCAAAGGAAAAGGGAGCTAGAAAACTAACTCCCGTTGTTTATTGTAATTAGCTGTCCCTTGACAGCCAGAATAGAACTTATTAAATTTTTCTTTAATGTACTCTTTTTTCTAAACGAGCAAGCCTTGCCATTATCATTTTATTTTGATTGGCTAA
>JAGOIO010000095.1 GCA_017995595.1 bacterium
CTACAGTAGAGACTATCAGCAATAAAATTGAAAAAGAATTAAAAAAACTTGATACATATAAAGCATTGGGTTCAAAAGAAAAAGTTCAAGCTTATATAAAAGAAAACATTGGCAAATCAGTAAAAGAAGCAGAAGATAAAATCAAGTCTGTCAAAACTGTAAGAGCTGATGTAAAAAGTGGAAAATCATTAAAAACTGCACTTTCAAAACTTGCAGAAGGTCAACCTCTAAAAGAATCAATGGTTATGGACGTAGTTCAAAAATATGCAGGAAATGTTCAAAAGAATATGAAAGGCTGGGGAGCTCTTTCAGGCTTGGCAATCAGTTTCGCAATGCTTCCTGTATCTTGTATGTTATTGAATGATTTGTATCCAAAATTTATGAATGTATTTTTCCCAAATCTATCAAAGGCAAAGCCAAAACCTCAAGAAAATAATGGCGATAAATTGGAACTTTCAGCTAAGTCAGAGGAGGTAAATAAATAATGGGTATCGGAATTACAAGTTTAGAAAAACCTCTTGACAAGTTTTGTTCTTATTATAGAAAAGATTCAGCAAAGTTTATAGCAGGTGTTGCCGTTTCTTCTGTAGTTTTAAAGGACGGATTGGGTTGCTATTTGTATGTAAAACAAAGTTTGAATAATAAAAAAATTCCTGATGATAAAAGAAAATTCGTTGCTGCTTTAGATTTAACAAACGGTGGTTTAATGATTTTATCTCAATTAGCAATGTTCTTTACTATTTCAAGTAAGAAAGTTCAAGATAAGATGTTTAATTCTGCATTTGGTAAATATTTTGACAAAGCTGTATCAAAGGGTTGCAAGGAAATGCTAGAGTTAGCAGGTAAAAAACAAAATACAGAATCATTTGAAAAAGCCTTTACTGGATTGAAAGGTGGAGTAAAAGGAGCTTTCAGCTTCTTAACTTCAATGGCAGCTGCCACTATTCTTGCAAAAAGAGTTTTAGTTCCATTTGTTGCAACTCCTCTTGCATCAAAAGCAGAAGCTTTTATGTCAAAAGGCGAAAAGAAAGATGATTCCAAAAAGACATTAAATGCCTAATTTAATAAGTGTAATCCGCTCTAAACCTAATAAAAAAATCCGACTTTTAAAGTCGGATTTTTTTTATATAACATTTGTATTTGGTACAAATTCTTCTTTTTTTACATCTTTTGTGCTAAATTTTAAAGCTCGTTTTTTTCTGTGAAGCATATCAACAAAAGCTTCCAATCGAGTAATAAAGCCTGCTTCTCCTGTATGTTCATCGAGTGTAAGGTTTAGCATTGGTTTACTGAATTCTTTTGCTTTTCTTATAATTCTTTCAACCATTAACGAGTCAGGACCGCAACCAAATGCTGTTAATGTTATTATTCCGTCTATTCGGTTATCTCTTAAATAATAACCTGCACAACCTGTCATTTCATGCTCATTTGCCCAGTATAATTTTTGGTTTAAAGCACTGATGCCTTCATTCATTTGTTCTAAAGTCAAATTTATTGAGCTGAAAACTTTTACGTCCATTTTTCTCAACTTCTCAAATATTCTCATTGAAACTTTTTCATCAAAAAGATTGTAAGAGTGAGCGACAACTGCAATAGATATAGGGTGTTCTTCTGTATCATTTTCTAAAACGACTTTACCTTGAAGTGCATATCTGAGAGCTTTTTGATAGTCAATTCCTGAACGAGTCATTATTTGAAAATTGTTGTAAACTCTCCAACCTTCCTTTGAAGCTTCTTTTATTTTATCTTCGTTTTTTATACCAAAAGGTGCAACAGCTTCTTTTAAAAAAGTATAAAGTCCGCCGTTTTTTTCTGATTTATCTAAAGTTGCTTCAATAATATTGAAATCTTGTTTTACAACATTTCTGATTAAGTCAGGTAAACCTCTGATTTTAGAACAGTTGTAAATCTTTGGTGCAATGGATTGTAGAGACGGAACAAGAATGTTTTCAATCCCCTTATTCAAAAGGTTCAAAATATGTCCGACATAAACTTTAACAGGCAAGCATGTTTCAGTAACGACAAGTGAAGCACCATCAGTTACAGTTTTTTTAGTTGTACTCTCTGACAAAACAATTTCTATTCCAAGTGAATTAAAAAATCCAAAAAAGAATGGATAATTGTTGTAATAAGACATTGCTCTTGGTATTCCGATTCTCATATCTTTATTATTTTTCATAAATTTCTCCACGTAAATAAATATTTACTTAAATTATATCATAAATAGAAAAGAGTAATACGCAAATTTCCATGCATATTTATAAGAAATAAAGAATAGTTCTTTAAAATAACCTTTTTTGGTAATGATTCTAAAGGCTAAAAGAATACATAATCATATAACGAAAGTAAAGTTTTTTAACTTTAAGGAATTTTCAAAGAGGAAATTCCGAAAGACACAAGGAGGGAAAAATGACAATAAAAAAACTTACTGTGGCAGCTGCTATTGCCGTTGGGATAGCGACGTGTTCTTTTTCGGGAGCAATGGCAGCTTGTCCATGTAACAGCTCAAATTCAAATATAACAAATGGCTGTAAAGAGATAGTAACACCTGAGACATCTACATGTCCTCGATGCCATAAGGACAAGGCAAAATGTCATTGTCAGGATATGGGAGATTTGAATGGAGCTGCGGCAGCAATACCAAAGGCTTCAACAGATTTGAACATGAAACAAGTATATGCATATCCAAATGCGGTTTATGGTACTAATAATTATGTAGGTGAAGAATCTAATTCGATTTATTCTACAAAAGAACCTTGGAGATTGGATAATGCTTGCGGAGCTTTGTCTGAAAATCTTTCAGGTGTAACAATCGGTGAAAACAGTCAAATTACAGGTGCTGCGGCTCCTGCATGCGGTTGTGATAAAGAACAATTACCTGTTATAACCGGTGGTGCAGCTCCTGCAGGACTAGAAAATACCGGAGTTTCAGTTCAAAGAGATTCAAGTAAGATGGACGGAGCAGATGAATCTGTAAGTATCGAAACTCAAAGTTCAATGAAAGCTATAAAGAAAACATTTGAACCATTTGAAGCTTCAAGTGCAACAGGTGGAGCAGCACCATTAGTAAGCTCATTTACTGATGTTCCTGGTGGATATTGGGCTGGTTGCGATATTGATAGATTAGCAACAACAAATGTAATTGCCGGTTATCCTGATAGAACATTTAAACCTGCACTTCCTGTATCTCGTGCAGAATTTGCAAGTATGATGGTTAAAGGCTTTAACTTAAATATTGCGGGTTGTGATTGTTTGCAACATAAAAATATATTTAAGGACGTAGCCAAAGGTCATTGGGCAAACCCTGTAATTGCAAAAGCAGTTGAAGATGGTATTATGGAAGGTTATCCAAACAATACCTTTAAACCTGCTCACCCTGTCTCACGTGCAGAAGCACTTGCGGCTATGGCTCATGGTATAAATTGTGAAATGGATACATGTAAGGCTAAGGAAATACTTGGTCAATATTGTGATGGAGACAAAGTTCCTTCTTGGGCTGAAATTCCTGTAGCAAAAGCTCTTGAAACAGGTGTTTTAAACAACAGTCCTGATCCAAAAACGATTAATCCTTGTCGTGATGCTTCACGTGCTGATGTTGCTTCAATGCTTCAAACCGTACGTATTGCAGGAGGTTATGATAAATTGCCGACAACGGCTTGTAACACTTGCCAACAAAAAACTGCTTACATGGAAAATGAAAATATTGTAGATATTCCGACATTAAAATTATCTTTCTTAGATCAAGTTAATGCAAAATCTTCTCATGTAGGTCAACAATTTGCGGCAAAGACTCTTGAAGATGTTACTATTAACGGCAAATTATATCCGTCAGGTTCAAGAGTAAACGGTAAAATCGTTGAAGTTATAAGACCTTCAGGTTGCCATAAAGGTGCATTGAAACTTGCGTTTACAAATATTGAAGATTGTAACGGTTGCAAGGCTACGTTGCCAAAACAAATTATGACAGCTCAAGTCGATTGTGGTAGAAAGCCAAATGCTGTTGCAAGATTAATTGCATCTCCATTTACTTTAGCAGGTACGATTGTAGGTACTGCTGGTAGAACTATCGGTGGTATGGTATCTAATGCCAGCAACGCTATTGAAGATATTTCAAATGGTACAGGTATTGCCTTTGGTGAAACTTTCCAAGGTCAATTCAGAGCTGCAGGCAGAAGCTTGCAAGATGCAACAAAGTCAGCTCTTATAATGCCTGTTGATGCTTCAAGAACTGCATTAAGCGGAACTATTGGCTTATTCCAAACTTCTGCTGATGAAGTTGCTTACTTAGTTGACCCTAAGGGTAACAGAGTAGCTCAAGTTAATCCAAAAGAACACATTACTATTGCTTTTGGTGATGCTTGTAGCAAATAGTATTTGTATATTTTTTGTATAGATGCTATTAAAAAAGAAGCGGTTTTGATTTTCAAAACCGCTTCTTTTTGTTCAAAATCTTTATAGACTAAGCTTTTTTCTTACCAACAATACCCAAAGTATGACGACCTTTAGCACGTCTTCTGTTAATTACTTCACGTCCTGTTGGAGTTGCCATTCTGGCTCTGAATCCGCTTTTGTGTTGTCTTTTTATTTTTGTTCCTTCTAGTGTACTTCTCATTTTAATTTCTCCTTTTTGTATTATTATAAGTATGTTAATAGTATTTCAAAAATACTTTTTAGTCAACTTATAAAGAAAGATAGGTTAAATAATATGAACAAAAGTTTAAAAAACGGTTTAAAAGTCGGATTTATCGGGTGTGGAAAAATGGCGAGTGCAATAATAAAAGGTGTTATTTCTTCAAAATTTTTGCCAAAAGAAAATATTATTGCTACAAAATCTAATGTTTCTACTATTTCTGAAAAGGAGAAGGAACTTGGAATAAAAATTTCGAACGATAATATTTTATTAGCAAAAAGTGTTGATGTAATATTTTTAGCTACGAAGCCTAATATTGTAAGGGATATTTTAGAGGAAATAAAACCTGTTTTAACAGAAGATAAATTAATTGTATCTATTGCTGCAGGAGTAAGTACTTCAACAATTGAAGATATTGTCGGAAAGTTATCAGTTATAAGGGTTATGCCAAATGCAGGAGCTATGATTCTTGAGGGAATGAGTGGTATTGCTAAGGGTGCTTATGCTACAGATTCTGATGTTGATTTTGTAAATGAATTTTTGGAAAATATTGGTAAATGTGTTGTTGTTGAAGAAAATTTGATAGATGTTGTAACAGCAATATCAGGTTCAGGACCTGCATTTTTCTATATGATGATAAATGAGATGGCAAAGGCCGGTGAAAAACTCGGAATGGATTTTGATAAGGCTCTTTTACTTGCATCTCAAACTGCTATTGGTTCTGCAAAAATTATGCTAACTTCCAATCTGACTCCTGAAACTTTAATTGATAATATTTCAACAAAAGGTGGGTGTACTGAAGTTGGTGTAAGTTATATGAGAAGTCAAAATGCAGAAGCTATTTTTCAAGAAACAATTATAAAAACTACGGAAAAAGCGAACGCTCTCGGGAAAAAATAGATGTTGCATTCTGATGAGATAAAGTCAATGTTTAATGATATTTCTAACGATTATGACAAAATGAATAATCTAATGACATTTGGCTTGCAAAAAATTATGAAAAAATCTGTTCTATGTAAACTAAAAGCAAAGAATCCTAAGAAAATCTTGGACTTATGTACAGGAACAGGCGATATGGCTATTCTTGCAGAAAAAATATTTCCGGATTCAAAAATTGTTGCTGTTGATTTTTCTAAATCAATGTTGGAACTTGCAAGAAAAA
>JAGOIO010000096.1 GCA_017995595.1 bacterium
TTTCAATGTCATCAAAAGTTAAAGCCTGCAAAGGAAAACTTGCAGCAATCACTGGCGAAACGGTAACAGTTTTACCAAAACCATTTGATTTATTTTGGGACACAGATAATTGGGATGCAAAGAATTGGGGCAAAAACTCCAAAACCAACCTCAATCTTTCAACATTATTTTTTGATAATTCCAAATTTGATGAATCTGTATGGGCATTTGGATAGGAGACTTTATGGAATTTTATACACTACTAACAAAAATCGGCGTAAATAAAATAATTGATGCACAGGTGAATTCTGCGCCACTTGTGCTTAGTTCTTTTGCTGTTGGCGATGGTGGTGACGGTTATTACGAACCTGAAGAAAATCAGACACAGCTTGTGAATGAAACTTACAGGAACAATATTTCAAGAATTTATGCAGACACTAATTACAGCAACCGATTAGTTATCGAATGTGCCATCCCGTCTAATTCAGGCGGCTACTATATCAGAGAAGTCGGGATTTTTGATAATGATAGAAATCTGTTTGCAATTGCAAGTATTCCTGAAAGTTACAAACCGATTGAAGATGAAGGTTCGACCCGAGATTTTTACATAAAAATTATTGTTGAAATTGAAAACTTAGAAAATACGAATCTTGTAATCGACCCGAGTGTTGCGGTTGTTTCCCTTGATTATCTTGAAAACAGCCACAATAAAGATGTCAACGCACATAACAGATTAATCGATGCAGATAAAGTTGACGGCTATCATGCAGGAAATGAAAACGAACAGGTTGCAGTTTCCAACAAAATAAAATGCGAAGACTTAAACGCTGACTTGGTTGACGGACACCATGCAGGCAACGAGGCAAACAATGTTCTTGTGCTTGATGAAAACGGTATCGTTCCTGAAGAGAACTTAAAACCTTATGCCCCTAAAAGCCATTCTCACAGCATTACAGATATTATAACAAGCGAGGCTATTCACGGCTTCCACAATATGCATATTGAATCAGGTCTAAACGAAGGGACGACAAGTTATGTTTACCCTCCTGATGGATTCAAGATGACTGATTTACTGGCTTTTATCCCGTCAATTAGAACCATATACTTTTCAGGCGTTGTCAATGGCGATGATTCTTTATACTGCTATTGGGGAAAAGATGACGTGAAAGTTACAATAACCTGCTACAACTCAGAGCAACGATACACGCCGACTGTTAATTGGCTTGCTATTTGGCGAAAAGATAGACCTGAAGAAATTGCATAAGGAGATAATATGACTTTAATAAACGAATTAACAGAATTTAAGCCTGGCGAAAAAGCAAAAGCGGTAGAAGTTAATCAAAACTTTGAAACTTTAAGACTTTCAAATAATGATCAGGAAGGCAAAATCACAAACCTTCAGAGCGAAATCCAAACAAAAATGGATGCAGGTGGAGGAACACTAGGCGGTGCTTTAAAACTGAACAATTTTGCAGAACTATCCAGTGCAAATGGCGTTCTTACGCTAACTAACGAAACAAATTATTTCAAAATTTCAGGTGGGGAAACAATAACCCAAATTACAGGTTGGACTTCAGGAATTGCAATTATTGAATTTTTAGAATCCAGGACCATCAGAAACTCCGAAAACCTAGTCTTGCAAAATAACGCAGACCGCTTGGTTTTAAAAGGCGATGTTTCCTTGTATGTTTTTGAAGAAAATAAGGTTAAAGAAATTGGATACTTTGGTGCTAAAGAAGTTAGAACCAATTCATTTAAACCCCAAACTATTTTAAATTGTCCTAAAAACTCATCGGGGCGAGCTGATTTTTTGAGAAAAATTGAACTTTCTGCAAATATAGTACCTGCGATGACAAGTGCAGTTCATGAACAATGCGTTATTACTGCATCTTCTTATTATGATGCAAATTATCTACCGTGGAAATGTTACAGGGGAAATAATGTAGATGCTTATAACTGGATTTCCGGCAATGGGATTGCTACAGGTTGGACAAAAATCGAGTTTAAAACATCCACTCCAAAAATTGTTGCATTTTCTATTACTGCAAGAAATGCCGCCGATGCCTATTTATATTCTCCATACAATTTTATACTAGAAGGCAGCAATGATGATGTGAACTGGCAACTACTCGGGGATTACACAGGCATTGGGGCTTGGGGACAAGGTGAAAAGCGTATTTTTGCTTTGAATTATTCAGCTAATTTTAAATTCTACAGACTGTCTATTACTGCGATTTCAGGTGCCGGGACTTTTGTTTCAATCGGCGCAGTAGAATATTACACCGCAATAAATGAATATATGCCGATGGTCGCAAAACTTGATTTGAGTGCCGATAATCCGCTTTTGCTAAATAACGCCAAAGGAATGTCTGCAAGCGGAAAAGTTAATGAACTAGTTGCGATAACAGAAAGTTATATGCTTGAAAACCTGCTCAATAATTCAATGATGTATTTGGCAATGGAAAAGCAGGACAATAACAAGTTTCAGCCGATTATAACAACGGCCCGTCCTGTTTATACAAACAAATTACAAAAACACTCTGATGTTAATTCCATTCCAACTATGACATCTGATATTACTACATCAGAATTTAGAAAAGGCTATATCTCCACTGCAAGTTCAACTTACAACGCAAGTTATATACCGGCTTGTGCCTTTAATCATAACCTTGCATCAAAATGGATGGCTTCAGTTGTCGGGGGCAACCAATGGTTACAAATAGAATTCCCGAACTCAAGAATTGCTGCCCGATTTGGAATAACAGCTAGTGTGGATACTCCGACAGGATGCATTTATAACGGTTATATAAAAGGTTTTGACGGTGAAAAATGGATAGTTCTTCTTGAAATTCCTGCACAAGCTGCATGGGGAGCAAACGAAGTCAGATACTTTGATGCAACGAATTTTACCCCTTGTGCGAAATACAAACTTGAAATAGTTAATATTATGAATGGAGCTGTTAATGCTCAAATTGCACAGTTTGAGGTTTTTGAACTTGCTTACTGCTATGTAATTCCTGAGAACACTTTCTATAAATATAACCCTGCAACAGGCAAATACGAAGCAAAAGAAGTTAATTTTATCGGCAGAATCAAAACTCAGCACAATTTTGTTTCGGATGTAAATAGCTATGCCCAAGAGGGGGTCTATATTAGTGATGAAACAAATATTTGGGCATCATCAACTTTTGCATTTTCTCATAATCTTGGCTTTGATTACAAAAATATGAGGATTTCAACCTGGATAAAAGATAAAACAAACGGTTTTATTATGCCTTGGGAAATCGACTCAATATTAGATTACAGCCACGAATGGAATAATAACGGCTTTTACTACGATGACTGCTTGTTCTATGTCAGAACAGGTACAGGGCTTATGCAATATAAAGATTACGGCGGAACAAACAGGTCTATAACCTCAAATTGTTCTCTAATAATTCAACTTGAAAGGAATTTTTAACATGAAAACAGTTATTAGAAACGGCGAATATTTATTTGTTGAAAATCTGATGTTAAACGATATCGAGGTACCGGAGCGACCGATTCCTGATGCAACTTTTGAAAACGGTGAGTGGGTTGTTAATTTGGATTCGTTTTTTTCTGAAGCGGATTCAGAGGAAGCTACCAAATTTTTAAATGATTCTGATTGGAAAGTAATAAGACACATGGATCAATTAGCACTTGGGGTTGAAACATCACTGACGGCAGATGAATATTTAGCACTGCTGCGAGAGCGACAAGAAGCAAGAAAGAAGGTGATTAATAATGTCAATTAGTAAAATATGTATGCATTGGACAGCAGGCTCGAATAATCCGTGCCAAACGGATATTGATGCCTACCACTTTATTTTTGATTCCGCAGGAAAAGAATTTAAAGGAAAATTTGCACCCGAAGACAATATTAATTGTTATGACGGCAAATATGCAAAACACTGCGGCGGAGGTAATACAGGATGCATTGGTTTGTCTTGCTGTGGAATGGCAGGATTTGACTTGAAAAATAAACAAACAAAATATCCGATTACCAAAAAACAGGTTGAAGCAATGTGCAGTAAAGCGGCAAAACTCTGCAATAAATACGGAATTGAAGTTACAGCGGAAACCATTTTTACCCACTATGAATTCGACCAAAAACGAACTGCAAACGAAAGAGAGGGTAAATCGGATATTGCATACTTGCCATATCTGCCAAACATCTCCAAAGATAGAGCCGGAGAATATTTAAGAAACAAAATCAGTTGGTATATTACTCAAATTAAGAAAGGAAAAAAGCTATGAACTTTTTAGCATTACTTACAAACTGGAAAAAATTAAACGTAATTTGGTTGTTGATTGAACCGTTTATTATGAATCTGATTCAAAAAAACGTGCCGAATTGTGTAACAAAGCTGTACGAAAACCTTGCCAAATACACACAGCCTGCGGTTGATAGCCTGTTTAAATTGAAAGACAAAATCAATACAACGCCGAATGATGTTGATAATTATTGTTTTGAGCAGGGTGTAAATGCTCTTGAATCGTTTGCAAATCATTTATCAGGGATTGTTGCTGATTTAAGAAAATAGGTTCTGAACACATAAAATCCAAGATACAACAACTTTTTAATCAAAATATTTAACAAGGTGAATTAAATTCGCCTTGTTAGATTATTTTAAATCGCTATAAATTACTTGCACATTGAAAATTAAATAAAACCCTTGTTTATGCTAATATGTAAGGGTTGAGGAGGTGTAACATGACCGACAATGAGACATCGATTAAATTATTTGAAGAAACCAAAATACGCTCGCTTTATGATGAAAATCAAGAAAAGTGGTATTTTTCTGTTGTAGATATTGTAGGGATTTTAACAGAGAGTCCAAATCCTAATAATTATTGGAAAGTCCTTAAAAGCCGATTAAAAAAAGAAGGAAGTCAGTTGGTTACAACTTGTAACCAACTGAAAATGAAATCTGCCGACGGAAAATATTATAAAACCGATGCACTTGATGCAGAAGGTTGCTTAAGGTTAGTGCAATCTATTCCAAGCTCTAAAGCAGAACCTGTTAAACAATGGCTCGCAAAAGTTGGATATGAAAGAATGCAGGAAATGTCAGACCCAACTACTGCTATTGATAGGGCGAGAGATACTTATAAAAAGCTTGGCAGAAGTGACAAGTGGATTCAGCAAAGAATGATGGGGCAAGAAACTAGAAGTAAATTGACTGATTATTGGAAAGACCACGAAATAAAAGAAGGCGATGAATATGCAATTTTGACAAATATTATTCATCAAGAATGGGCTGACTTGTCAGTCAAAGAGCATAAAAACCTCAAAGATTTAACCTCGCAAAACTTAAGGGATCACATGTCAGAAGCTGAGCTGATTTTTACAGCATTAGCAGAACTTTCAACAAGGCAAGTTGCGGAGCTTGTAGAAGCCAAAGGAATGGAAGAAAATAAAAAAGCTGCAAAAAAAGGTGGCGGGATTGCCAAAAGAGCGAAAGAAGATTTCGAACAACAGACAGGGCAAAAGGTTGTTACATCCAATAATTATCTTCCTTCTCCAAAGGAAATAAAAAGGATAGAGCCTAAAAATAAAAAATAATCACAAATTCATAATTGTAAAAAATTGATAAAAGCGTGGAACATCCCACGCTTTTACTTTTATTGTGTCTGAATGATTCAGAATAGTCTAAAACACTTTAAATGAAAGCTATTGCGAGGGATGAATGTGTCGTTAGCGGATTGTCGGCAGAGGGTGAAAGCGAAAGCGTACCGGTTTAACGCCGACAACCAAGAAAATTAAAGGAGAAATACAATGACAG
>JAGOIO010000097.1 GCA_017995595.1 bacterium
AAAAGTATTAGGATTTAAGACACCTAATCAATTAGTACTGGAGTATAAAGAAAGATCAGAATCCAAAAACTAAGAAGAGTTTTTATTTTTACTATTTTTGTAACATATGTTTGACAACTGTACACATTTTTAAGTGTAATTTTTATTTTATGTCTTGATTTATATTTTGATTTGCTTTATAATAAATTATGTCGAATTGTATTCTATGAGGTGGTTTAAATTGGTAAGTGAAAAGATAAGAATTTTATTGATAAAAAGAAAAATGACAATGTCGGAGCTTGCGGATAAGATGGAAACTACGCCGCAAAATCTAAGTAATAAACTCAGCAGAGATAATTTCACCGAAAAAGAAATGAAAACAATGTCAGGCGCATTAGGTTGCAAGCTTGACATCACATTTACTATGGATGAAACAGGAGAACAACTATGAATGCAAAACCTTTTATTAAATGGGCGGGTGGCAAAAGCCAGCTTTTACCCGATATACGAAAAAAATATCCAAAAGAGCTTGGAAAATCAATTACAAAATACTGTGAGCCTTTTGTTGGTGGTGGTGCAGTGCTTTTTGATGTGCTCTTAAACTATGAAATAGATGAAGTATTAATCAACGATATAAATGCGGAGCTTACCAACACATATTCTCATATTAAAAATCATTTAGCAGAGCTGCTTTTGGAAATTACTAAAATGCAAGAGCATTTTTGGCCACTTGATGTCGAAAAACGCAAGGAATATTACTATGAGAAAAGAGAACGGTTTAATTATTTAAAAGTAAATGGTGATGAGGCTGTAAATCTTGAAAAAGCCGCACTGTTTATATTTTTAAATAAAACTTGCTTTAACGGTCTGTTTCGAGTGAATAAAAAAGGCTTGTTTAATGTGCCAATGGGAGCGTACAAAAAGCCGATGATATGTGATAAGGACAATCTTACAGCTATAAGCGGTCTGCTTAAAAATGTAACTATTAGATGTGGTGATTACAAGGAGTGTTTGGAGTTTATAGATGAAAGAACCTTTGTTTATATAGATCCTCCCTATCGCCCTTTAACAGCAACAGCAAGTTTTACGTCATATGCGGAAGCAGATTTTAATGATAAGGAGCAAAGGGAGCTCGGTGCTTTTGTGGACGGCATCACAGCGAAAAAAGCAAAGGTTGTTATAAGTAACTCAGATCCCAAGAACAGCGATGAAGACGATACATTTTTTGATGACCTTTATGGACGATATAATATTTTAAGAGTAACTGCAAAACGCATGATCAACTGCAACGGAGAAAGCAGAGGAAATGTGAGCGAACTATTAATTTCAAATTACTAAGGAGAATTAACATGAAATATATAGATAAATACAAATCAATGGGTATTCTTTCGGAAAATGCAGCTTTTGAATATCTATTGTCAAACCTAAAAGATACTATCCGTACCTATGATTTCTTTGTAGCGTGGGAAAAGGTGCTTGGAAATGTGTCGCAAATTGAAGTATCGTTGAATATTTTGAACTCTTTAATTGGCAAAGAAGATATTTCAATTAAGTTAAAAGACCTTATCAAGCAATACCCCGAGGTTGTTCCGGTAATTCCATTTTTAATTGCCGTGCGTGGCACAAGTATCAAGGTTGCTGACATTGGTGGAGATATTGAATACTCTTTCTCGAAGAATAAGACTTATACAGATGAGCAGATAGATAAAATTATCTGCTTTGCCGAGAAAAGCGGACTACTTAAAGTTATTGCAGATAAGAGCATTAAAAACCTTGTAGATTATGCTATTGGCGTTGAGGTTGGACTTGATACCAATGCCCGTAAAAACCGCAGCGGTACAGCGATGGAAAACTTGACAGAGGTTTATGTTAAGGCTATTTGTGATAAGCATGGTTTTAAATATCTTGCACAGGCAACAGTTGTAAAGATTAAGCAAGAGTTTGGGAAAACGGTATCAACCGATAAAGCGGACAGGCACTTTGACTTTGCTATTGATACAGGCAGTAAGGTTTATCTTATGGAGGTCAACTACTATGGCGGTGGTGGATCAAAGCTGAAATCTGTTGCCGGAGAGTTTAGTAGCTTGTTTAGCCTTGTTAAAAACGAGAGCACAGGATTTATATGGGTTACTGATGGCGAGGGCTGGAAAACAGCTAAACGTCCGCTTTCCGAAACCTTTAATGCCACTGATTACGTTATGAATATTAACATGATTGAACAGGGGTTACTTGAAGAAATCGTGACAAAGGGGTTGTAGGATATATGATAAAAGATGGAAAAGGTGGCGGAAATACTCGCACAGGGTTAATATTTGAGGGAAAAACTGATTTAGGAACATTCCTTGCTAGTCAAGATGGATATGTTGTTAAAAATGATATTGTCTACTATCAAGATGAAAAGGTAGCGGAGGTGTTTAAAAAGCATGGATTTTATCGCTTTCTTGAAGGTATAGGTGTTGATTGGAGAAGCATTTTATCAAAGCAACTACTACCTGATGACAGCATTTATGTAATCATAAATAACACGATGTTTATAATTGAGTGCAAGTTTCAACAAGTGGCAGGATCGGTTGATGAAAAATTACAGACCTGCGACTTTAAGAAAAAGCAATACCAAAAATTATTATATCGTGCAAACATTGAAGTGGAATATATTTACTTATTAAGTAACTGGTTTAGGGATCCAAGATACCAAGATGTTTTAGATTACATCGTTAGCGTTAACTGTCACTACTATTTTGAATATATACCTTTAGCAAAATTGGGGCTGCCTGTTCCTCTAAATAGCGGAGGATATTGAGTTATGAAAAAGAAAATAACGAAATGGGAGCCTGAAAATTTTGAGCCTGAAATGACTACCCACTGGACATTTCCTGAGCGTGGTAACTGGGCAACGCAT
This sequence comes from bacterium, assembly GCA_017995595.1. Lineage (GTDB taxonomy): Bacteria > Cyanobacteriota > Vampirovibrionia > Gastranaerophilales > Gastranaerophilaceae > JAGOIO01. The sequence continues at coordinate 2,879 of JAGOIO010000097.1, forward strand.
GATGCAAAGTGGCGGGGTAATTGGTCGCCTTATATTCCAAGGAATTTACTGCTTAGATATTCAAAAGAGGGAGATTTAGTGCTTGATCAGTTTGCCGGAGGTGGCACTACTCTTGTAGAGGCAAAGCTGTTAAACAGAAATATCATTGGTGTTGATGTGAATGATGTTGCTCTTGACCGATGCAAAGAAAAGATTGACTTTGAACACGAGGGAGCTAATGGCAAGGTTTATATCCATAAAGGTGATGCAAGAGATTTGCACTTTGTGCCAAATGAAAGCATTGATTTTGTATGCACGCACCCACCGTATGCCAACATTATTCAATACAGCGAGGATATAGCAGAAGATTTGTCGCACTGCAAGATAGCAGATTTTTTAGAGGAAATGAAAAAGGTAGGATCCGAAAGCTACCGAGTTTTGAAAAAGGAGAAGTTTTGTGCAGTGCTTATGGGCGATACAAGAATTAAAGGACATGTACAGCCGATGAGCTTTGAGGTTATGAAAATCTTTGAAGCGGCAGGTTTTAAACTTAAAGAAATAATTATTAAAGAACAACACAACTGCAAAGCAACAGGATATTGGAAAACAAATAGTGTGAAATATAATTTTTTGTTGCTGGCACATGAGTATTTGTTTGTGTTTAAAAAGTAAAAATAATAGTAAATGGAGGTTTAGTTTATGAAGCTAACAAAGGTTACTTTGCATAAGTACAAGAGTTTTTTAACAGAGCAAATGGTATTAATTGAGGAAAATGTTACAAGGATTGTAGGGAAAAATGAATCTGGAAAAACGGCTTTTCTAGAAGCATTATCAAAGTTTAATTATTTTGACGATGTTGATAAAAGTTTTGTATTTGACAAAACTCATGATTATCCTCGCAATGAATTAAAAGATTATGCTAAAGCATATCCTGAAAATGATTTTGAAGTTATTACATGTGATTTTGAAATTAGTGAGTCGTTGCGTAAACAAATTTCGGAAAGTGTAGGTCCTGAAGTATTCGAACAATCATCTATTTCAATAAGCAAGAGTTACAACGGTACTAAAACTTACAAAAATATTAGCTGTAATGTGTATCAGTTTATAAAGAACTTTTTAAAAAAATATACAATTTCAACAGAAGACTTAACATCTTTACAAAAATCTACATCATTAAAAGCACTATATGATGCATTGTTATTAAATGCCGAGTACAATGGTATTGCAACAGAATTAAAGAAAATTTATATAGATAACGGTTTTTCCGAGTGGAGTAATGATTTGTCAGCTTTTATCGCTAAAACATTTATTGCACCTAATATTCCAGTGTTTTGGTATTTTGATGAGTATTATACCATACCACCACAAATTAGCTTAACTAGATATGTCAATAAATCCTTTGACGTCACATTAACGAAAGAGCAATATGATATTTCATCAGCCTTATTTGAATTAGCTGGTATCGACACAAAAAAGTTATTATCGGATGATGATCACGAGTCTTATATTGCCGAACTGGAAGCTACATCCAATAGTATAACTGATAAGTTTCTTGAATATTGGTCTACAAACAACAATCTAGAAATACAATTTGAAGTTCAGACGATTTCAGGTGACAAGCTCCTTAATATTCGCATAAGAAATATCAAGCATCGAGTAACATTGCCCTTAAAAAATAGAAGCAAAGGATTTACATGGTTCTTTTCATTTTTAGTATGGTTTAGTAAAATTCAAGACAAGAAAAATGTAATAGTATTACTTGATGAACCTGGACTCAATCTACATGCAGAAGCGCAAGCTGATTTATTGAGATATATAGACGAAGCGATATCACCCAAATATCAAACAATTTATACGACGCATTCTCCATTCATGATAGAACCATCAAAATTAAGCCAAGTAAGGACAGTGTATGATTCTGGGGATTCAAAAGTAGGCTCTATAATTTCTGATGCTTTAGAGGAAAAGGATAAGTCGACACTATTTCCACTTCAAGCAGCACTTGGATATGATATAGCCCAGAACTTATATATTTCTTCTAACAATTTGCTTGTGGAGGGTGTAGCAGATCTTGTGTATTTGACTGTTATTTCGGAAAAATTAAAAGAGTTAGATAAGAATTACCTCGATGAAAGCATAACGATTATTCCGGTAGGTGGACTAGACAAAGTTGCCACATTTATTTCATTGCTTAGAGGAAATAAATTGAAAGTAGCTTGTTTTTTAGATACTTTTACGGATCAAAAAGGGAAAAGTCGTATGACGGACCTTTTTAGAGAGAAGATAATTAAAGAGAATAATGTTAGGTTTGTAGATGAGTTTAATACAAACTTAACTTCTGCCGAATTTGAAGATTTATTTTCTGCAGACGAGTACATTAGTCTGTTCAATAAATCGTTTTCAGAATTTGCGGACATTGATACAACAAAAATTAATGATGAAATTTCGATTATACCGAATATTAATAAATTGATTGGCAAGTCGAGATTCAATCACTATACTCCCGCAAATTATTTATCAAAGCACACCGAAATACTTGACAGTCTATCTGAACAAACGATAGAAAGGTTTGATAATATTTTTAAAACAATTAACAAGCTTTTTAAGTAACTCTTTGACAACCACATGACAACAAAAAATCGGATAGCCTAAAACATAAGTATAATTAAAATAATGCAAATACCACAAGCCATATGCTCTGTACAAAATAGTTTAGTATGTACAAGACCATAGCGAGTGGGAGTAATGTTGTAAATATTTGAAGATACTGATAATATTGATATTAATAATTTTAGAAAATGAAATGATACTAAAATGATACTAAAAAATAACCTAGCTTGAATTGGCTAGGTTATTTATC